>DUNJ01000221.1 GCA_012839395.1 Tepidimicrobium sp. | reverse complement strand
TTACATCATCAAATTTAACATATTCAGGATTGGAAAAGAATATAGAATATGGTGTTTTTATTAGGGATAAGAAACTGGTTAATCAGAGCATTAGAGATTATTACGAAATATGCAAAAATTCAAATACAGGATATGTTTATAATTTCAATAGCTTGGTGAAACATTCCTTCAATGTCTCTTGTCAGGCCTATTCCAAAGACTGAGTCTATGGTTAGATCACTATTTTTTACTGACGTTTTCAGACTGCTTAGATCTGTATCATCGGATATGTGGATATAATCTATATCCATATTGTTAAGTATATTGAGATTGACATTGAAATCTTTGGTTCCCTTGTCAAAATTGCCGATTATAAATAGATCTACCATTTTTTTATTTAATATTAGATGACGTGCTATAGCTAATCCATCACCACCATTGTTTCCTATACCACAGACAATAGTAATAGAATTGATACTATCTAGATCAATATTTTTTATTACTTTCAATGCAGCATTCTCCATTAGAACTATACTGGGAATCCCAATATTATTAACTGCATAACTATCCATAGCTTTCATCTCATCACAAGTAATAGTCAACATAATTTCGCCCCCTATATTCTATTATATATAATTATAACACCCTATTACGATTAAACTATCCCACACCCTTTAGAAAGTGGCATAAAAATTGTAAAAATCAACGTACTATTATATAATTATGGTGAAGATTTTATAATAGTTTTGTTATTAGATATAAGAAGTAATATATAGGGAGGAAAAAGATGACGGACAGTGGAGTAAATACTTTAGAATATAGTGCTGGTGCAGTCAGTAAGGGATTCTGGTTTCAAGAGTTTAAAAAATATAATACTCTACTAAATGAAGGGCTAGAAGATGGAGAAATTAAGAAGATGCAGGAGGAGGAAAACATACTATTAGCTCCATCAGCTGATTATGGGAAAAAGATGATAAATGAGGTGTCGAAACGGACAAAGGCACTGCCTACAAAAATATCCACCATGTTCATCGATTTACCAGTATCAGATCAGAAAATATTAAACCTATTAGGCATAATGATGACGGATAGATTGTTCTTTGAATATATGTATGAAGTATATAGGGAAAAGATTATAACAGGCAATCTCCAATTCGATAATAGCGATACCAGGGTATTCCTTAAAAATAAATCGGAACAGAGTACAAAGGTTGCTAACTTCACATCCCAAACCAAGAAAAGATTGGCAGGGGCCTATGGGACTTATTTGAAGGAAGCAAACCTTATAGTGGAGGTTGAAGGTTCAGTGGAGATAAGAAGGCCCATCTTAGATATAGATTTAGAAAACAGGATGAAGGATAAGGATTTAGCTCCTTATCTAAGAGCTTTTTTGGGGGAATAATATGAAGACTTTAGATGAAAAATTAATGATGATCGAGGAAATAATTAGAGATGAAGATTTTAGAAAAAACAAAGGATTGAGCAATGAGGTAGGATATTATATTTTTGATTATCCTGCTGAAGAAGAGTTAAAAGTAAGAAGATATCTAGAAAGTCTATTAAAAAAGAACAAATCCAATCTTCAAGGATATAATTTAGTAATCTATGACTTATACGATATAATGCTAGATTTGTTAGAGGAAGAAGATTTAATAGATAGTTGCATAGAAATGGAAAAAAATGAAGGCTTAGACTATTTAATATCTGCAGTCAATGATATTTTAAAAACCGATTATGATGACAATTATTTTAATACTTATATAGAAGAAAATACACCAGACAATTCGGTAGTATTCATTACAGGCATAGGGAAAATTTTTCCCTTTGCCAGGGCCCATGGAATTTTAAACAAACTCCATTTAGTATTTGACAGAGCCCCAGTAGTACTTTTTTATCCAGGAGAATATAATGGGCAAAGTTTAGTGTTATTTTCCGAATTTAAAGATGAAAACTATTACAGAGCACTTCCGCTTATAAAGTAGGGGGGATTATTATGAAAATAAGAGATATGTTTGCAAAGCCTATTGATAGAGATATACAAGGTGTTATTAAAGTAGGACAAGATGCAGAAGAAAATATAAAACAGGAATTAGAAGAGTATGTAGTAACTAAAGAATTACAAAAACATTTTAGGGATTTTTTCAGTAATTATAAGAAGGGAATAGTTGGATATACGGATAAAATGGGCGTTTGGATATCTGGCTTCTTTGGATCAGGTAAATCACATTTCTTAAAAATGCTATCATACCTATTAGAAAATCGGGAAGTAGAAGGTAAAAAAGCCTTGGATTATTTTATAGAAGATGAAAAAATAAAAGATCCAATGGTATTAGCTGATATGAAGCTTGCTTGTAATGTACCCACAGATGTAATCCTATTTAATATAGATTCCAAAAGTAAATCAGCAGGAACTAAAGGCAAAGATAGTATATTAAATGTATTTTTAAGGGTCTTTAATGAAATGCAAGGATTTAGTACAGATCCTCATTTAGCAGATTTAGAAAGACAATTAACAGAAGAAGGACTATATGATAAGTTTAAAATTAGATATGAGGAAATGCACAATTTAAATTGGCTAGAAAATCGACATAAATTCAAATTCCATAGAGACAAAGTGGTTAAAACTTTAGCTGATATAAATTTCATGAGTGAAGAAGCTGCCAGAGATTGGAGTAGGAGCACTACCAGTACTTATGAAATAAGTATAGAAAGATTTGCCCAGCTAGTTAAAGAATATTTAGACAGTAAAGAAGAGAACCATCATATAGTATTTTTAGTAGATGAAATGGGTCAATATATAGGTGATAACACAGATTTAATGCTTAATTTACAAACCATAACAGAGGATTTAGGAACTGCCTGTAATGGAAAAGCCTGGGTCATAGTTACAAGTCAGCAGGATATAGACTCTATAACCGAAGTTCAGGGTAGAGATTTTTCAAAAATTCAAGGCAGATTTGATACACGATTAAATCTAACATCTGCCAATGTGGATGAAGTTATAAAATTAAGAATCTTGGAGAAAACGGAAACCGCCAATGAAACTTTGGGAGTCTTATATGAAAATAAAGAAACTATTATTAAAAACTTGATTATTTTTAATGATGGTATAGAGAAAAAATTATATGAAAACAAACAAGATTTTTGTGATGTATATCCCTTTATTCCATACCAGTTTAATATACTTGCCTCTGTACTAACATCTGTTCGTAAACATGGAGCTAGTGGTAAACATTTATCTGAAGGGGAACGTTCTATGCTAGCCCTATTTAAAGAAAGTGCAGAAAAACTAATGGATATGGAAGACGGAAAAATTGTTCCATTTAACATATTTTACGATGGTCTAGCTAAATTTTTAGACCATAGCCATTCAGCAGTTATTACTAAAGCTTTAGAAAATGACTATATAAATCCAAGTAAAGAAGAAGAGAATTTTAATGTAAATGTGTTAAAAGCATTATTTATGATTAAATATGTAAAAGAAATAGAGGCTAATTTAGAAAATATTACTACCCTAATGGTTTCAGATATAAATGAAGATAGAATTGAATTAAAAGATAAAGTTGAGAAAGCACTGCATGTGTTAGTAGGTCAAACTTTAGTACAAAAAAATGGAGATTTATATATATTCTTAACCAATGAAGAACAGGAAATTAATAGAGATATAGAAAGACAACATATTGAATCTCAGGCTATTACTAAAAAGATTTCAGAAATGATATATGCAGGCATCCTATCAGAAGATAGGGCAAGATATAGCAAATTTGGCAATAGATACAATTTCGGATTCAACAAATTAGTAGACGGTGAACCCTTTAGTACAGCACAAAACTTTGATATAGGAGTAGATATTATAACACCAAATTCGGAAAAAAGTGGAATAGAAAGTACCTTAAGAATGCATAGCCAAAGGGAAAATAAACTTTATATAGATTTGCCCAATGACAGGGCTTTTATAGATGAAATAAGAACTGAAATGAAAATTGAAAAATACCTTCAAATATCTAGCACGACAAATATTCCAAAAATAGAGGAAATAAAGGCCATAAAGCGTGTGGAAATGCGGCAACATCAAGACAGGGGAAAATTATATTTAGAAGAAGCTTTAAAAGAGGCTACATTTTATCTTAATGGAGAAAAATTAGATCTTAGGGGAAAGGATTTTAGATTTAATGTCCAAGAGAGTTTAGAAAGATTAATAGAAACTGTATATCATAAATTGGACTATATAGATACTCCTATGGAACAAATTCATATTAAAAGATTGTTTCAAAACAGGGGGGATAGAGATATACAACTAGACACTCTTGAAAGCCCAAACGAAAATGCCATAAAAGAGGTATTAGATTATATAAAATTAAGAACTAGGGACCATAGTAAAATATCACTAAAAGAAATAAAAGATAGATTTTTAAAAGCCCCCTATGGTTTTATAGATATAGATATAGAATGGATTGTATCTAAACTATTCTTAGATGGTAATATAAGCCTTACTTTGCATGGTGATACAGTATCTTTATTTAATACTTCTGAAGACACAATAATTAACTATATAACCAAAAGACAATATGCGGAGAAACTATTAATCGAAGAAAAAGAGGTAATAGATGAAAGATATATTAGAAGTTTAAGAAACATTTCTTCCACGGTTTTTAGATTGGAAATTCTAATGGAAGATACAGATATGATGGTTAAGAAATTTAATGACTATGCTCTTAATACAATAAATGAACTTAATAGCATAAAAGAAAATTATACTTCAGGAAAATATCCTGGGGAAAATATTATTCAAGAAGGTATCAAACTACTAAATAAAACTAGAGGAATGAATAATACATTAGATATATTCAAACATTTGTATAAGAAGGAGGATGAATACTTAGAGTTTATAGAACTTTATCAACCAATTAAATCCTTCTTTACAGGAACTCAAAGAGATATATGGGACAATACCCAGCATTTTGTATCCGTATATAAACAAAGCAGATCCTATATATTGAATGAAGAAATTGAAGAAATTATAACGGAAATGGAAGATATAGTATCTATGTCTAGTCCTTATAATAGAATTAAAGATTTACCAACATTAAATAATAGATTTTTAACACTATACAATGAAATCCTAGATGAAGAATTGGAACCAGTAAAAGAAGTAATCAATCAGGCAAAAGATAGGGTTTTAGAAGAATTAGAAAAAACAAATCTAATGAATAAATTTGGAGCCAGATACAGGGCTAGTTTTGACAATCTGATGGAAAGAGCTAAATCCTGCAACAATGTGGCAACAGTTAATGGATTTAAAATAGAAGCTGATACCTTAAGAAGAAGGTATTTAAAAGAGATAGCGGAAGAATTGAAAAAAAGAGGAAGAGAAGAAACTAAAGATACTGACGATGAAGAAGGTATTATATCAACAACACCACCTGTTACAAGGCGTAAATATATCAGTATCCAGGAAATTAACAGAACAGGCTCGTGGGAGATACAGACGAGGGAAGATTTAGATAAGTATTTACAAGAATTACGAGCGAAGCTGGAAAAAGAATTAGAAGATGGAACTATTTTAAGTATTGAGTTTTAGGAGGATGATAATGAATAAAACAGCACTTAAGAAATTTGCAATGGACTCAAGGGAAAAACTAATAGAAGATATAAAAAACAAAGCAAGATTAATAGGTATAACAGAAGAGGGTATAGAAGACCCTCTTCTTGAATCTAATACAGATATGAAAGTGTTTGATATAGGTGAAATGGATACCCATAGAATTAGCGGAGATGATGTAAGAAAATATAATAGATTAATAGAGGAACTTAAAAAAAGACAAGAAGAATCTAACTACAAAACAGCCTATAAAACTCTAATAGAAGAAATAGCCTACACCTGGTTCAATAGAATAATAGCCATAAGATTTATGGAAGTCAACAACTATATGCCAGATAGAATGAGGGTACTATCCTCTGGAAGACAAGGTGTAAGAGAACCAGAATTTATAACCTACTATAGGGACACAGATATAGGAATAACAGAAGATGAATTTAAAAAACTAGATGAATTAAAATTAGATGGTAGTGCCAAAGCTATGGATGAAATGTTTCAATTTATGTTTATTAAACAATGTAATGCACTAAACAAAAACCTACCAGAACTCTTTGAAAAAACTGATGACTATGCAGAACTACTCTTAACAATATCCTACAATGATACAGAAGGAGTAATATATAAATTAATAGAAGATATAAAAGAAGATCCTTTTGATATAGAAAAAACAGGGCAGATAGAGATTATAGGATGGTTGTATCAGTATTATAATGAAGTGCCTAGGGACCAGGTTATTAATATATATAGGGGAAATGTAAAAAAAGAAGATATTCCTGCAGCTACCCAACTATTTACAACAGAATGGGTTGTAAAGTATATGGTGGAAAACTCCTTGGGGAAATATTGGCTAGAAAGAAATCCAGATAGTAACCTAAAAGCCCATATGGACTATTTAATGCCAGGCGAAATAGAATACATTGATGAAAAAATATCACCAGAGGATATAAAAGTGTTTGATAATGCAATGGGATCGGGACATATTCTTATATATGCTTTTGAACTATTGATGAAAATTTACTTAGAAG
>DUNJ01000023.1 GCA_012839395.1 Tepidimicrobium sp. | reverse complement strand
ATGGACACTTCCTTCCTCATTTAGTAGTATACATAAAACCTTATTTTGTGTCCATACCTATATACTAACATCAAATAACTAAATACCGTTAATACGCAGAAGATATTTATTATATAATTAAACAACCTTGAAGGGGAAAGTATTCATTTCTTTTCTATTCTTTATAACCCAAAGCCTCAGAAATCATCTTTGCACATTCGGTTACTTGATCAGCTAGCTCTTCTATTATATCCTTCGTTATGCGAATAGTTGGCCCTGAAACGCTTATTGCTCCTTCAACTTTACCGAATATATTAAAAACGGGAGCCCCTACGCATCTCACCCCAATTTCGTTCTCCTCATTGTCTATAGCATAACCCTGCTTTCTGACCTTTTTTAACTCTTTTTTCATCACGCTTAAATTAGTAATGGTATTCTTAGTTAACCTTTCTATTTTAGAGCTGCTCCATATTTCCTCTACTTCATCTTCAGGCAATTGGGCTAAAATAACTTTGCCTACGGAAGTACAATATAAGGGACTACGCATACCTATTGTGGAAGCCATTCGTATTGTATTCTTAGCTTCTACTTTATCAATATAAACAATTTCATTGCCTTCTCTAACAACAAGATGAACGACCTCGTTTACTTTTTCCATTAACCCCCTAATGTAAGGTTTCGATATAGATAAGATATCCATTTCTTCCACCTTTTTATTTCCTAGCTCAAATAACTTTAAAGTTATCATATATTTGTTAGTCTTAAAATCCTGAGTCACATAACCCTTATAAATCAGGGTAGCTAATAACCTATGAACAGTACTTTTATGAAGCCTAACCTTTTCACTTATCTCTGTAACTCCTAAGCCCTCATTATAATCTGCAAGAACTTCTAATATGGACAGAGCTCTATCCACCGATTGAACAATACCTGCCATATTAAATTTCACCTCCTATCATTTATATTAATTATACCATATTATTAGATAATGCTTGCATTTCCGTTTATCTTTAACTATAATATATATTAAGAAGTTTTGCAATGCAAATCATTGTTCCACATCACAAAATAACGTTCAGAGAGGTGATCCTTTGAAAAAATATGAAGTCCTAAGAAGAATCGAAAAAACGGGCATCGTTGCTGTTGTTAGGGCAGAGAACAGCGAGCAAGCTAAAAACATTGCTTATGCTTGCATGGATGGTGGCATCGATTCCATCGAGATTACATTTACTGTACCAGGGGCCCATAAAGTAATTGAAGCCCTAGTTGATGAGTTTGGGGATAAGTTATTGGTTGGTGCTGGTACTGTCTTAGATAGTGAAACAGCTAGAGCTGCACTCCTTGCAGGAGCTAAATACATAGTTAGTCCTGGATTCGATTCAGATACAGCCAAACTATGTAATAGGTATCAGGTTCCCTATATGCCAGGTTGTATGACAATAACTGAAATGATCAAAGCTACGGAGGCCGGAGCTGATATTATCAAAGTGTTCCCAGGTAGCGCCTTTGGCCCATCATTTGTAAAAGCTGTAAAAGGTCCTTTGCCACAGGTAAACTTAATGCCCACGGGTGGAGTTAGCTTAGATAACGTGGATAAATGGATTAAAAATGGATGTATAGCCGTAGGTGTAGGTGGCGCTCTAACCAAGGGAGCTAAAAAAGATATAACAAATACTGCGAAGAAATTTATTGAAAAAATCAAGAAAGCTAGAATGCAAGAATAGAGCCTATAGGAGGTATATATTATGAAAAAAGTTGTTACTATGGGAGAGATAATGCTTAGATTATCTACTCCAAGATTTGAAAGATTCGTTCAAGCTGAATCCTTTGATGTAGTTTATGGTGGTGGGGAGGCAAATGTTGCTGTATCCCTAGCCAATTATGGAATGGACGCCTATTTTGTATCCAAGTTGCCTGAAAATGATATAGGTCAAGCCGCCATTAATCATTTAAGAAGATTTGGCGTTAATACTAAATATGTAGCCCGCGGCGGAGACAGAGTAGGAATCTACTACTTAGAAACTGGTGCTTCCATGAGGCCTTCAAAGGTTATATATGATAGAGCTCATTCTTCAATCGCTGAGGCTGATCCCTCGGATTTTGATTTTGATGAAATATTTAAAAACGCAGACTGGTTCCATTTTTCTGGTATAACTCCAGCCTTAAGCGAAAAAGCTGCATTGCTTACCGAAGAAGCTTTAAAAGCTGCAAAGAAACATGGAGTTACAGTATCCGTCGACCTCAATTACAGGAAGAACCTGTGGACACCAGAAGAAGCTCAAAAGGTGATGACCAACTTAATGCAATATGTTGATGTTTGCATAGGTAATGAAGAGGATGCTGAATTAACGTTAGGTTTCAAACCTGGTGATACAGATGTTACTACAGGCGAACTGGAGTTAGAAGGGTATAGAAATATATTCAAACAGATGATGGAAAGGTTCGATTTCAAATATGTTGTTAGCTCTTTAAGAGAATCCTATTCCGCATCGGATAACGGTTGGTCAGCATGTGCTTATGATGGCGAGGAGTTCTACCACTCTACAAAATATGACATAAGGATAGTAGATAGAGTTGGTGGTGGGGATTCCTTTGCCTCAGGATTTATATATGGAATTTTAAATGATAAAAACTTTAAAGATGCCTTAGAGTTTGGTGTAGCGGCATCTGCATTAAAGCACACCATTCATGGCGATTTCAATATGGTTACAGTGTCTGAAGTAGAAAACCTTCTAAAAGGAGATGCTTCAGGTAGGGTACAAAGATAACTTTTCCTATCTTAAATCATAATGGGACGGTTCAAACCGTCCCACCCCCTCCTTTTTAACCCTTAAACCATTCGATTATATCGTAAAAATTTTCCCAAGGTATATAATCCATACAATTTTCAACACAGTATTTTTCTAAATAATCCTTAGCAAATAGGATGTCCACTTTATCTGCAACATGAATATCTGTAACCCCATCTCCTAAAAATATTACATTATCGTATCTTTCCCTATAATCCTTTAATATTTCCACCTTGCAATCTACATAATGATCCGTATCTATTATATGGGGGAAATGTTTTTCATCATAGAATTTAGGTTTCACTCGTTCTCCATCAAATATTAGCCAATTTGCATATATGGGGATATCTTCAAAGCCATGTTTTTTCAAAAATGGTTTAATGCCTGTTTCAAATCCACCACTTACTACGGCAAACGGAATATTCTTCTCCCTTAAAAAATTATAGAAACTGCTAAACCCTTTTTGTAGTTTAACATCATTTAAGATATAGTTTAAATATTGTTCTTGAGATAAATGGATCCCTTTAAAGAATTGCTTCTGCAATTCTTTAATGCTGATTTTACCGCTGTAATATTTTCTTCTAAGATCTTCTATTACTTCATGATCTACAAGTCTATTAAACAGCTCTACATTTGTATCAAAAGTGGTTATAGTTCCATCGAAATCCGACAGTACGACTGTATCGCTTAAATATCCTAATTTATCCATAATCTCCTCCCCTAGTATATTAGCGCTCTGTAAGTTTAAGTTAAGAATATTCTATCCTACCTATTCACCTTCAAGGCAAAGCACAGTATAAAATATGATAAGGCCCCTATCCCTATGGAAAAGAAAAGCATAATAGGTTCCACTATTCTATAATCCGGTAACTTAGGAGTTAACCCATAAAAGATAACATATACCAAGGCACCCATAATAATAGATGCAAATAGAGTCTTTGTAAAGGATCCTATGTAGGAAATTAAACCTATGGATCCTAGTCGCTTCCTTAGGCCTGTAAACAATAAAATTGTAGTAAAAGTAGCAGATATACTGGTTGCCAAGGCCAATCCACTATGCCCCATTGGCTTCATCAGTATTAAATTTAATATGATATTGAGCCCTACGGCCAATCCCCCATTCATCATGGGTGTTTTTGTATCTTGGAAGGAATAATATACCCTATTCAGCATAAGTCTCAATGAAGAGCCTATCAACCCTATGGAATAGAATATCAAAGCACTTGCGGTCATGGATGTGGCCAATCTGTCAAATGCACCCCTTTGAAAAAATAGCCTAACTATTGGTTCTGCTAAAATAATTATACCTATGGTTGCAGGGACCGTTATAAATAATATTATATTGATTCCCTTAGCCATAATACCTTTTACCTTATCCCTATCACCTTGAGCAAAGGCTTTAGATAACACAGGAAACACCACTGTAGTAATGGCCATTACAAATACCGATATTATTAGATCGTTCATCCTGGAAGCATAGGTTAATGCAGAGATACTCCCGGTAGCTAAACTAGATGCTAATGTTCTGTCCACTATAGTGTTTATTTGCTGCACCGCAGAACCTATCATTACCGGAATAACCAATCTGAAAACCTGATTTAAATATGGATCCTGCAAATCCACATTGAAGGAATATCTATACCCTTGATGCCTAATGGCCGGAACCTGGATTAAAAATTGGGTAGCAGCTGCAGCAACGCTGGCCAACATTAAATATTCCACATTTTCTTTTCCACCCCAAATAACTAAGAATAGTATAAATATCGCGTTATAAGGAAGACCCATTATTGCTGGAGGTCCAAATATCTGTCCGCTATGTAGATATCCTGAAAACACATAGGTAAATCCTAAGAATATCACTATGGGTAATCCTATCCTATTCAATCTGATAGCCAAATCCAACTGATCGCCGGTAAACCCCTTGGCCAATATTTTAATTGTCAATGGAGAAAGAAAAAATCCCAGTATGGCTAATATCAAGGTAACCAAAAATACCATATTCAATATGGTATTTAAAAACCTTAATTTACCTACCCGTCCTCTCCGCTCCCCTATTTCAGTAAATATGGGGATTAGGGTGGTATTCAATGCTGCCCCTATTGTAGTCATTAAGATTACGGTAGCGGTCATAGCCACGAAATAGGTATCGGTTTCATATCCAGATCCGTATTTCGTAGCTGTCAATACCTCTCTTATAAAGCCTAGAAACTTACTGATAAGGGTAAATGTGGATATCATCGCCACCGATTGGGTTGCTTTCCGTCTATTGCTCATTAGATTACCTTCTTTGTTCTATTTTTTATCATATCTGTACATTATATCACAAAAAAGACCTTCTTCAATTAAGAAGAAAGTCTTGTATTCAAAATCTACTTCGCCTCCCCCAAATAGGCCTCTTGTACCTTGCTATTTTCTAGCAACTCGTTTCCTGGCCCTTCTAATACCAGCTCACCAGTTTCCAATACATAGGCATAATCAGCTATTTCTAATGCTTTCTTAGCATTTTGTTCTACCAACAATATAGTATTTCCCTGACTATGAATCCTACTTATTATCTCAAATATATCCCTTACCAATAGCGGTGCCAAACCTAAGGATGGTTCATCCATCATCAATACCTTTGGTTTTACCATTAAAGCCCTTCCTACCGCCAACATCTGCTGTTCTCCACCTGAAAGGGTTCCCGCTTTTTGCCAACTTCTCTCCTTTAATCGTGGAAACATATCGTAAATATTTTTAATCTCAGCCCTTATGCCCGAAAAATCACCCCTTGTATATGCACCTAATATTAGGTTCTCCTCTACGGTCAAATCTTCAAATACCCTTCTCCCCTCCGGGACCATAACCATTCCCTTCTTAACTATATCCTTGGTGGGTAGGTCGGTTACATCTTCCCCATCATACTCTACCTTCCCCCGAGCCTTTTCTACCAATCCCATAATAGCCCTTAAGGTGGAAGATTTGCCTGCACCGTTGGCTCCTATCAGGGTAACTATCTGATTCTCTTCTATGTTTATATCTATTCCTCTAAGGGCATTAATACCCCCATAGTTTACATGTAAATTGGTTACCTTCAGCATCTACTCCACCCCCAAATAAGCTTCTATAACCTTGGAATCGGTTTGAATGGTCTCTGGATCCCCCTGAGCTATTAAGCTACCATGGTCCAATACCAATATCTCCTCACATATTCCCATAACCACTTCCATATGATGTTCTATTAGGAATATGGTTAAATCAAATTCATCCTTTATCTCCCTTATAAAATCCATCAATTCCCTAGTCTCCTGGGGGTTCATTCCAGCTGCAGGTTCATCCAGCAATAGTAGCTGTGGCTCCGTTGCCAAAGCCCTGGCTATTTCCAACCTTCTCTGCATACCGTAAGGAAGGGAGTGAGCTTTACTATCGATCTCATCCTTTAAGCCTACCTTATCCAATAGGTATAAGGATTTATCCAGCATCTTTTTCTCTTCCTTCCTATATTTAGGAAGCTTTAACACCGATGAAAATATATTGGATTCTATCCTTAAATGATTTCCAATAAACACATTATCCAAAACTGATAATTCCTTAAACAATCTAATGTTTTGGAAAGTCCTACATATCCCAAGCTTTGCTATCTCATCTGGTCTTAACCTAGTTATATCCTGTTGAAGCTTACTTGGGTTAAATATTATCTTCCCCTCGGTCGGTCTATATACCCCAGTTATTACATTGAATATGGTGGTTTTCCCAGCACCGTTAGGGCCAATTAATCCAACGATTTGCCCTTTTTCAATATCTGCATTAAATTTATTTGCAGCCACTACACCGCCAAACCTCATGGTCATATTTTCTATTTTTAGCATGTCTCTAGTTCACATCCTTTTCAATTTTCTTTCAGCAGCCCTTCCCTTCTAAATATGACTACCCCCATAAGGATCAATGAAAATACAACCATCCTCATTCCTGCTATTCCTTTTAGTTCTACAAAGCCTAGATTAATGGATTCATCTAGGAATCTCAATGCCTCCATAGCTATAGTAACCAATATAGCGGAGACTACCGATCCTTTTATACTTCCCAAGCCTCCTAGGACAACTATCAATAATATATTAAATGTAAGCACTATCCTAAACATATTTGGATCTATGGTTCCCAATAGAGCGGCCAAAAGTCCCCCACCGATTCCAGCTAAAAAGGAACCAAAGGTAAAGCTCATCACCTTGTGGGTAAATAGATTGATCCCCATGGATTGGGCTGCTATTTCATCCTCTCTAATAGCATTAAAGGCTTTACCATAGCTCCCTTCCATTAAAAATACCATGAATAATACGGTTATAATGGCTACGCCCCAACTCCACCATACATTGGTGGAAGCTGGTATTCCCTTTAATCCCAAAGCCCCGTTGGTTATGGATTGAGTATTGGTAAACACTACCCGTATTATTTCAGCAAAGCCTAAGGTAGCTATTGCCAGATAATCGTCCGTAAGCCTTAAAACCGGGGCTCCTATTAAAAATCCAAATAGTCCAGCCAATATTCCTCCCATCATAAGTGCGGGGAAAAAACTCCATTCTATATTGGCTAAAAAGGGCACTATAGGCTTCATAAAGAAGTTCATCTCCTTCATATGTACAGGCATGGTAAGTATGGCAACAGTATATGCACCTATAGCCATAAATCCAGCATGGCCAAGGGAAAATAAACCGGTAAACCCATTTATTAGATTCATACTAAGCCCTAAGGTTATATATATTCCACATAGGTTTAATATCCTAAGTTTATAATCATCTAATACTCTATTCAATACAAATAATACAGCTATGGTAACTATAAGCATTATCAACGAATTTTTAAATCTATTATTCTCCTTCATAGCCTACACCTTCTCTGTAATTTTTTCTCCCATTAAACCGGTGGGTTTAATAAGAAGTATTACAATCAAAAGAATAAACGCAAATGCATCTCTATATCCGGTCAACTTTGGCAATAGAGCTACAAGCATTATCTCCCCCAATCCCAATATGAATCCACCTAAAACAGCCCCTGTTATATTGCCTATTCCGCCTATAACCGCAGCTATAAAGCATTTTAGCCCTGGCATAACCCCCATTAAGGGCATCAATTGAGGATATCTAATTCCCCACATAATTCCTCCTACTGCCGCTAAAAAGGAACCTATAAAGAACGTAATGGAGATGATCCTATTTATATCTATGCCCATCAAACTAGCGGTTTCATAATCTTTAGATAACGCCCTCATGGCCATCCCCGTCTTGGTTTTGGTTATAAAGTAGGTAAGTCCTAATAGCAACAATAGGGTAACTAGCGGGATTACGAATGTTATCATACTTATAGACACCCCGCCCAACTTCACCACCCTGTTAAATACATTAGGAATAGGGAAGGCCTTGGGCCTTCCCCCAAATACCACTATTCCAAAGTTTTGTAGGAAAAAGGAGGCTCCTATAGCCGATATCAATATGGTTATCCTTGGAGACTCCCTTAGGGGCCTATAGGCTACCTTTTCAAGGAGGAGACCGATAAGTCCTGTAAATACTGAAGCAAATATAAATACAATCCACCACGGTATAGATGTAAACAACACTCCATAATAGGTGATATATATTCCTAGCATAAATATATCCCCATGGGCAAAGTTGATTAGCCTTAAAATTCCATATACCATGGTATATCCTATAGCGATTAAGGCATATAAGCTACCTAGCGAAATGCCGTTAGCCAAATGCTGCAGTAACCCCTGATTACCCATTTAAATCCCCCTTCTAGCCTAGTCTTTTAATTAGGTTCAACGGTGGTTAGGTATTCAAATTCTCCATCTACCACTTTTTTGATTACCGCACTCTTTACCGCATCCCCATTTTCATCCAGTGTTATAATTCCAGTAGCTCCCATAAAATCAGCTGTTTCAGCAATCTTATCTCTTATATCCTTTGGGTCCGTAGAATTTGCCCTTTCGATGGCATCCAATATCACCATATAAGCGTCATAGCCCAATGCTGCAAAAGCATTAGCCTCCTTATCAAACTTCTCCTTATACTGCTCTAAGAATACCTCCGAAACATCTGTAACAGGTGCTTCGGCTGTAAAGTGGGTGCTAAATACGGTACCCTCTACTGCCTCTCCGCCAATCTCTACAAGTTCTGGAGCTTCCCAAGTATCTCCACCTAAGATGGGAACCTCTATCCCAAGATCCCTTGCCTGCTTAATAAGTAATGCCGACTCGCCATAGTTTCCTGGTGCAAATATTACATCTGGATCCTTGCCTTTCACATTCGTAAGCTGAGAGGTAAAGTCCTGATCTCCCGTATTATAAGAGGATATTTCAACTATACTGTCCTCATCCCCCGTTAACTCCTTAAATGCATCTACGAAATACTTGCTCAATCCCACTGAATAATCCTGAGTTACGTCCTGTATAATAGCCGCCTTCTTTGCTCCCAACTCATTGAATGCATAGTTAGCCATTACAGTTCCTTGAAATGGATCTATAAAACAAACCCTGAAATAATAATCGTTATCCAATGTAACCAATGGATTAGTTGGAGAACATCCTACCGCAGGAACCTCCCCCCTCTTCACTATATCCCCTGCCGCCATAGCTAGGGAACTGCCATAGCTACCTATGATAGCAACAACCTCATCCTTTTCTATAAGCCTGGAAGCTGCATTGGCCGATTCCACCTTATCGGACTTATTATCGACTATAACCAATTCCACCTTCTTACCCAGTACCTCTCCCCTAGTTTCATGAGCCAATTCGATGCCCTCTACGGTCATCTCCCCTCCCGCAGCATTGGCTCCGGTCATAGGCTCAAATACTCCTATCTTAATCACATCATCAGAAGCAGACTCTTCCGTCTCACCTGCATCGTCGGCCTGATCCGTTTCAGTAGCCTCACCACATCCTACCAAAGATGCTACAGCTAATACCAGCACCAACAATAAGAGCCCCAACCTTCTTTTCATTTTAAAACCCCCTCTTAATAATATTTAAGACACGTCCCAAACGACATGTCTATCGGAGTGACAGATATTACCCCCTAAAATGCAATAATTATAGAAATATTTGTACTGTTTTAAATATTGAATCTAGCTAAATTATACTACCCCGCTATATGATTGTCAATATATACCCTAATTATAAGATATTCACCCATTTACCTTTTATAACCACCTTTCTTTACCCAATATATAATATCCTTGGAAATATATTCAACACTGCGTAAATTTCTCACTTAAATTGCTTCTCACTATCCCTCTTTCTCTTGGTCAACTGCCGTCTGGTCAGTATAAATAGGGCTACTATAGTGGCTACATAGGGAATCATCTGGGTAAATTGACTAGGCACTCCTACCACTTGCAATCTAATCCCTAAGGCATCAAAGAATCCAAACATCAATGCGGCTCCAAAGGTCTTAATTGGATTTGCCCTTCCAAATATTATGGCCGCTAAGGCAATAAACCCCCTGTTAGCGCTCATATTCTCGGTAAATAAGGTTAAGTATCCCAAGGAGAGGTGGGAACCAGCAAAACCACACAGGATTCCACATGCTATAGATGCAATATACTTCATCCTCCTAAAACTAACTCCAGCCGTCTCCAACGCCTCTGGATACTCCCCTGCCGCCCTAAGCCATATGCCGTAGGGAGTTTTATATAGATATATATATGTCATGATTACAAATATCCAGCTTATATATATAAATACGGTATGGTTATTAAATATTATATCCAAAAATGGGATGCTGGAAATTCCAGGAAGATTCAATCGTGGCAACGGGATTATATTGGGGGAAGAAAATGCTCCTTTAACTCCAAATATACTCCTAAGTAAGAATACCGTTAACCCGCCAGCAAATATATTTATGGCGATGCCCACTATAAACTCGTCGGATTTTAAATCTATTACAAATATAGCAAATATCAAGCCTACTATTAGACCGACCAAACCTGCTAATAGTACCCCTGCTAAAGATGAGCCAAAAAAATAACTGCCTAGCACCCCAAAGAAAGAACCCAGTAGTATGATCCCCTCCATACCTATATTGAGCATACCTGCATGTTCTGTAAGGAGTCCTCCCAATGCTGCCAATATCAGGGGGGTAGCCGTTCTTATCGTATGCTGAATCAAGGTGAGATTCAATATCTGTTTAAGCATTCCTCTCACCTGCCTTTTGTCCGACCCTTCGCCTTAAATTCCATTCCTTAAATTTATCCTTAAAGCCCCTTTCCCCTGCTATAAATAATATTATTATGGATTGTATAACCAATACCAATTCAGAGGGAATGGAGGTTGCATTTTCCATAGCTATAGAGCCAGTCTTTAAAGCTCCGAAAAATATGGACATTATCATTACGCCGATTGGGTTATTTTTCACTATCAATGCCACCAGCATCCCATCCCAAGCATAGCCTGGGGATATATGCTGTAAAAATCTATAATGTACCCCTAAAACTTCAAACACCCCAGCCAAACCACACAGTGAACCAGAAATAACCATAGCAATCAACATCTGCTTCCTATCGTCTATCCCACCAAACCTTGCAAATAAAGAGTTTTGTCCCACCAGTTTAAAATCGTAACCTGCCGAGGTCTTCTCCATCAAATAATACATAAACAATGCTATAAACCCCATAAAGAATATACTGGTGTTCAATGTTGAAAGCCTTATCAGCCTAGATAAGTGGAACTGTTCTGAAATTATTTCCGTTGCATTTAATTTTCCCGCAGCTGGTGCAAAGGGATAATTTACTAAATAAGATGTAAATAAAACCGCCACCGTATTCAGCATTATTGTAGTTATAACCTCATCTATCTTGTATTTTACCTTTAAAAATCCTGGGACGTAGGCATATAACCCCCCTACCAAAGCCCCCGCTAAAATAGCTAAAAGCATTCCCAACCCCTTAGGCAAAGCCGTAAATGTAATACCCACATAGGCAGCAGCAAAAGCTCCAAGATATAGCTGACCTTCCCCACCTATATTGAATATTCCCGATCTAAAGGAAATAGCTGTAGCTAAGCCGGTCAATGCTAGAGGCACCGTCTTAGCCAATGTATTAGCTATACTATATTTCCCACCAAAAGCTCCTCTTATAAGGGCCCCATAACCTACCATTGGGCTTCTACCGTTAGCTATCATTATTAAGGCGCCCATTATAAGGGAAACAGCTATAGACAAAGTTAATGACACTATATATTCTAGATCCTCACTAGAAAATCTACTGTTCATATGCCCCACCCCTCTCGATTGAATCCATATGTTTTCCTGTCATATAGAGTCCTATCTCCCTTTTGGATATCTCTCCACTTAAAAATTCTCCCGTAATCCTTCCCTCATATAGGGTGAGAATTCTATCGGATAATCTAAATATCTCATCTAGATCGGCAGATACCAATAGTATTGCTGTTCCTGCATTTCTCTTTTCTACTATCTGCTTATGGACAAATTCAATGGCGCCTACATCTATCCCCCTGGTGGGTTGGGCTACTATTAAAATAGGGGTATTAAAAGAAAATTCCCTGGCTATAATCATCTTCTGCATATTTCCGCCGGAAAGGCTCCCTGCTAGTATATCTCCTGTAGGGGTTCTTATATCAAATTCCTCAATCAACCTGGCTGTCCTTTCCCGTATCTTCCCCTTATTCATATGGATTCCCCATATTGCGTAGGGCTCCATATGCTGAACACCCATCAGTAGATTTTCCCATATGGTAGCCTCCCTAGATAAACCAGTTGCTAATCTATCTTCAGGTATATGGGCTATTCCAAGCTTTCTAATCTCCCTTGGAGTCCTATTAAATGCATCTACCCCTTTAATGGTGAGGGTGCCCTCCTCCATCTTCCTCAAGCCTGTCAATACCTCTACCAATTCCGTCTGTCCATTGCCTTCCACCCCTGCTATTCCCAATATCTCTCCAGCTCTAAGGTTAAAGGATACTCCATCCAACGCCATTAAATGCCGATTATCCCTCGCCCTTATCCCATCAACAGATAATACCTCTTCCTTAGGTAGCTCCACCTTGTGTAACTCCTCAAATAACACCTCCCTGCCCACCATCATCTCAGCCAATACCCGCTCATCGGCATCCTTAGTATTTAAGGTACCTACCATCTTGCCCTGCCTCATAACGCTAACCCTATGAGATATGGCCAATACCTCCTGCAGCTTGTGGGTTATAATAATAACCGTTTTACCCAGATCCTCTACAAGATTTCTAATAACCCCAAATAGATCCTCTGTCTCCTGGGGAGTAAGAACTGCTGTAGGCTCGTCCAATATCAGTATATCTGCCCCCTTATATAGTACCTTCAATATCTCAATTCGCTGTTGAATTCCAACGGATAAAGATCCTACCTTCCTATATGGATCTACCCTCAATCCGTAAGTTTCAGATAATTGTTGCGTCTCCAATACCGCCTCCTTAAAATCCATAAATATCCTATTCCTTCTAGGTTCCGTTCCCAATACTATATTCTCCGCCACAGTGAAGGAAGGCAATAACATGAAATGTTGATGAACCATCCCAATACCAAGGTTGATAGCGTCTAAAGGGCTCTTTATTTCGATAGGTTTTCCTTCGAATAAAATCTCCCCTTCTGTCGGTTCGTATAATCCATATATTATATTCATCAATGTTGATTTTCCCGCTCCATTTTCCCCTATGATGGCGTGGATTTCTCCCCTCTCTATATCCAAATTAACCCTATCATTTGCCAACACCCCTGGGAAACGCTTAGATACATTCCTCACCTGGATTAGTTTATCGCCCATATGCATTTCACCTCTTCATATAAAGGTTTATTTTAAAATGGAGAAGTAGATATCCACTTCTCCATTTTAAATACTATTTAGCTGCCGGTACCTCTATTTCTCCATTAAGTATCTTTTCCTCAATCTCATCCAACTTAGCCTTCATCTCATCGGTTACAAATTGCTTCATATCTTCAGTGCCATACCCCATTCCTACACCACCTTGTTCTAGCCCATAGTAGACTACCTTTCCAGGTTCTATTTCATCGTTTTGTATATTTATTATGGTGTCGTATATGGATTGGCCAACCTTTTTAACCATGCTTGCCACTATTACATCTGGGTTTATATATCGCTGATCTGTATCCACGCCTATAGCATACTTGCCCATTTCTTTTGCTGCTTCAAACACTCCTTCACCGGTCTTTCCAGCTACCTGGAATACTATGTCCGCTCCACCAGAATATAAAGCCGTAGCCCCTTCCTTGCCCTTAGCTGGATCTTCAAAATCCTCTGCAAATATGGTCTCTATTTTTATATCTGGGTTTATGTATTCGGCCCCTGCTCTATATCCAACTTCAAAATTCCTTATTACCGGCATATCCTTTCCGCCAACCATTCCTATGGAATCCTCCTCAGTCAACATAGCGGCCAATGCTCCGGCTAAAAAGGATCCCTCATTTTCCGCATAGCTTATGGTGATAAGATTGTCTATTCCCTCTATTTCGTTATCCACATAGATATAGTAAACATCTGGAAACTCCTCCGCTATCTCCTGGACCACATCATAGAATTCATGCCCTACCACGGCTACTATAGGCGCATATTCGGAAGCTTGAACCAATTGATCCGTATATAGGGATGGATCGTTTCTACACTCGTATACCTTAATTTCGATACCCAAATCTTCCTTGGCTTTTTCCACTCCCTCATTAGCTGAGTCATAGAAAGAACGATCCCCTAATCCTCCAGCTACTACTAGCCCCACCTTAGACAGCTCGGCCACATCTTCACCTGCATCCACGGCTACATCTTCTTCATCATCTGCCGGAGCCTCTGCTTCTCCACAGCCTATCACTAGCATAGATAATATCAACGCTAGAACTAGTAAAAGCGAAACCTTTTTCCTCATCTTAAATTCTCCCCCTTTTATTAAGTCCTTGGACTTCCCCTTAGTTAAATTATATACCATGACAACGTTTTCTTAAAGCCTATTTTTCTATATTCTTCTAATTTATCCATAAGCTTTAAATCCACACAGTGTTTTAGCCGATTTTATTCCATCTATTATCGCCCTTTCCATGACCATTGCCGCTAGGCTACCTACAATATTTACATCCCCTTCTACCTCTCCCGTAGCCATAGTAAATATAGTATCTCCATCTAACATCGTATGGGAAGGCCTTATGGCTCTTCCATATCCATTATGGGCCATGGATGCCACCTTATTAGCCTCAGCCTTTGTAAGAGATGCGTTTGTGGCTATAACTCCTATAGTAGTATTTACCCCAAAGGGATTTTCCCTTAAATCGTGTCCTTCAAGCAATACGCTTTCAGTGTCAATTATATTCTGTCCATATTCATCCAATAGGCCTGCCAAAATTTCACCGGTCTTTGGATCTATAATATCCCCCAAAGCGTTTACCGCTACCAACGCAGTCACCTTTAGATCTCCTATCTGGACTCCATAGGATCCCAGTCCACCCTTCATAGCCCTACCCGGACCCAACAATTTGCCAACGGTGGCCCCAGTCCCAGCCCCTACATTACCGCTAGGACATTCCTTATCCGTTGCATTTGCACATGCCCTATATCCCATTTGAAAATCCGGTCTTATATTGGGATCCCCAATAGTTAAGTCAAATAACACCGCACCACATACTATTGGAACCTTAGCTACCTGAACATCCAGCCCAATATCCCTCTCTTCCAAATACTTCATGACTCCTGAAGCCGCATCCAATCCAAAGGCAGAGCCTCCAGATAGCAATACTCCATGGACCTTATCCACTAAATTTTCCGGCCTCAATAGATCTGTCTCCCTAGTCCCTGGCGCTCCCCCTTTAACATCTACTCCGCCTACCGCACCTCTTTTGCATAATATGACGGTACAACCGGTTGCAGCTTTGAAATCTTGAGCATTTCCTACCTCTATTCCATCTATATCGGTAAATTCTATTTCCTTCATTTCAAATGCCTCCTATCATTATAACCTTACTGAGAATTTAGAACAAAGGCAAAATAAAATATATTGCTTCTAATGTTATCCAATTGGCCATCTCCCAGTTCCCCCGTCAATTCTTTAGAATTATGTAGATGCCTAAGCAATACATCTACATTGTCAAACCATTCCTGACTGATCTCCATGCTATAGCATACTGTACTATTTACAGCCGCTTCTTGTGACATCCCAATCCAGTCAGCTACCAAGCCGCCTGCCTCTTCCCTGTTTTCATCTATATAACCTATAGCAATGGATAGTAACTTAAAAAATTCTGTTATTTCATCATGATAATTTTCGATAGCATCTTCTGTTGCCGATATCACAGCATATGGGAATTTACTCCATCTGCCCATCGGGTTTAATTCCCTTATATCAAACACTATCTTTCCTGCTTCTTCCGCTTCCGCCAGCTCGGGAAATGGAGAAGGGCCAATCCACCCATCCACCACCTGTTCTGACTGTAATGAAGGTATAAGATTAGCAGTCCCCTTCAAATCTACTAATAAAATATCTTTATCCTTGCGATTGGGATCCTCCGTAATCGTTACCGCCCTTTCCCCAATAGCCGCCTCAAATAATATTCTAGGTATAGTGGATGGCGCATGGTAGCCTATGGATATTGGCTCCTCTTGCTCCCTTATATATTCCATAAAACCTTCCACGCCCTCAACAGGTATATCCTGTTTCATAACCAATGCCAATCCATCCATGCTTATAGGGCTTATTATCTTTATATCTTTACCTTTATCCATAACCTTCAGTGGAAACTCCATAGATGAAAAGCTTAAGTCCGCATTTCTTTCAGCCAACAAAGCCATCCCCTCATCTCCATCTCGCACTGGCACAAGTTCTATGTTGCAAATCTTTTCTTCCTTGGATATAAGGCCATACTTATCCCCCTCTACTATCTCCTCTAAGTAGACCTCCTCATCTTGAAATCCATTATTTTTAGCCGCAGCCACTATAAGTGGCGCATGATGATTGCTGTAGGTGTAGGCTATCCTTAGACTGGGAATACCTTCCTCCGCCTCTTCCCCTACATCCTCTACTTCATCATCTATTGCCACGTCTGTATTGCTATTATCGCTACACCCTGCCATTAACGCTAATATCAATAAGCATATAAATATAGAATGCAAATATCTTCTCCTCAATCGCAACACACCCTCTTCTATTTCCATTTCTACAATATAATTATATAGCTATATATTGCAATTATCCAGATAATATTATAATAACTAAACAAAATGGTGCCTGGCACCGTTTTGTTTAGTTATGTACTTCTTAATAAAAAGCTTATGGCACTCTTTGTTATCCCAATATTGTCCCCTATTTCCTTGTAGCTATACCCGGCTTTTCTAGCCAATTCAACATATCTCTTCTTGTATTTTGTCAGGTACCTTTTTCTCGACCCACATTTCACCAGTTTAAAATCTTCCTTCGTGGGACAAACCTTCTGTAATATTCGATCCAATTCCAAGGGCTTTTCATCCTTCGCACTCTCGATCTCCTTTTTGAATTCATCTGTACCTATTATGTGTATATCCTCATAATATTTCTTCATATCTCTATAATCCATAGGAATATATTCCATCAACTTTGCATATCTCTCCATAGCCTTCACCCTGTTTAGAGAGAGCATATCCAACAATTTATCTATGTCCACTATGCTCTCCATATTGATCCTATAGAATATATCGCTACTCCATTGATAATTCTCCATGGTATTACATATATTTGCAGCAACAGGGTTATTGTGAATATATCTTATAAGGTTTAATAGATAGCTTTCATCCTGGACCAATATACCTCTATACCGTCTATCGAATACAGGACCTGTTCTACTCCTGCTAAAATTATAATACTTGGCATATCTGGTATTTATCCTGTGCATTATCCTGCTAATGGGTATGTTTAAGGTTTGAATCAAAAGATGATAATGGTTATTCATTATTGTGTAGGCATATATCTTAAAATCGCATATCTCCTTTACCTCGCTAAGTATTTCCAGCAACATTTCTTTATCCCTATCCTCTATAAATATCAGCTTCCTATTGCTTCCCCTTTGGATTACATGATATATGGCACCATAATATTCTATTCTCGGTCTCCTGCCCATTTTACCCCTCCGCATATCCTCAATATATAGGGTATTCTACATAAATTCTCCTTTTCCTTCTTATTGCCAAAATATATTATATTTCCTGGGAAATATAATATATTAGGTGTCTATTGGTCGAAAAAAAGAAACAATGCCATGTTTATAGAAGATCGGATCAGTCCCTGGTGGAATTTCGCAATAATTTCCCTATTTCATACTCTCTCAATTCATAATGGTAAAACTTGCGATAAAATTCCCTAACTTCATCCTCAATATCATAATCAAATATATCTGGATATAGCAAGTTCCCTAACCACTTTATCCCCAATATCCTATTTACAGATGGAGGTCTATCAAACCAATTGAAGGGCTTGTTGGGTATTTCATATACCTCCCCTGTCTTTACCGCCTTTATATCTTGCCAAATAGGATCATTAAAAATTTCCGAATAGTAACCCCCTCTTTCATCGTCCCAAGATATAATTATATCTGGGTTCCAATATAGCAGCTGTTCCATGGAAACATCAGATTTTCCCCTGTTCCCTTTTTCTTCTACCCCAGCTACATTTTTTCCACCTACAATATCTATAACCTGACCATGCCACGAACCTGCAGGCTCCGTTTGTAGCCCATCTGGCCCTTCTGCATAGAATATACTCACCTTTTCCTCTATTTTTTCCCTGTTTTTTTCTGCTTCCTTTAAGACTTCTTCGCAATATCCTGCTAATTCTTCTGCCTTTTTCCCCTCATCTAAAACCTTACCTAAAATTCTGTATATCTCTCCTAGCATATGTATGTCATCATCCAAAAGTATTACAGGCTTGCCTAGCTGCAGCTCTAGCTCATCAGCTTTAGATATTGAGGTTTCATCTATCCTATCCATGCTTATTAAAAGATCTGGCTCCGCCCTTAAGATCTCTTCTGTATTTATAGAGCCTTTGCCAGCTCCACCTAAGTTGGGCAAATTATGATATTTATCCAATATATATTCTTTTTCCCCATCTTTAAGGTCATAATTCCAACCTATCATTTTATTTGGGCTCAAGGAATATAGAATTATCGTCCCCACAGGGTTGATGGAGAATATCCTCTCCACCCTACTGGGTACAATAACCTTCCTTCCGGCCATATCTATTAATTCTATATCCTTTATCACATTATCCATTGTCCGCTCCATATCCCTAGTTTCTAAATTACAACCTATTAACGAAAAGATAATTAGCACGGATATTACTAGTAGCGATATATTCTTTTTAAACATTCTATCTCCCCCTTAAAACATAGGTAAGCATATTTTTAGTTTCCCCTTTTGAGAATCCACCTCCACCATCTTCAATTCTACATCGTATAAGGCTTGCAAGTCATCTTCGCTTAGGTCTAGAATCTGGCCTATCTACCTCCCTTACCTTTCCCCTCTTTACCAATAAGGCCTTAGTGGCATATAAGAATGCATGTTCAAGAAAATGGGTAGCCATTATAATGGCAATCCCAAAATCTGTACACTTTCTAAGGTGTTTTAACATAATCATCCGATTACCAAAATCCAAATTGTTAGTAGGCTCATCCATTACTATTATTTTTGATTCCTGAACTAAAGCTTGGGCAATCTTCACCAATTGCCTTTCCCCTCCACTCAATTGAGAATAAATCCTATCCCTAAGGTGTAATATGTCGAGGGTCTTCATAGCCTGCTCTGCAATCTCCTTATCCTCCTTTGAAGGGGAGGACATAAAATCTAGATAGGGGGTCCTACCCATTAAAACTATATCCTTACACCTGTATTGGAATGCAGCGTTAAAGGTTTGAGGTATATAACTTATTACCTTGGCTCTTTCTCTCCAAGACCATCCATCAATAGGCCTACCGTTTATAGAAATAGATCCATCATAAGGCCTTAATAAGCCCACTATAGATTTTATCAGTGTAGATTTCCCGGAGCCATTAGCCCCTAGTATATAGACCATATCTCCGGGATTGACAGTAAAGTTTACATCCTTCAATACCATTTTTCTATCATAACCGCAGGTCAAACCCTTAACCTCCAACATGTGCTCAACTCCCCCTATTGAGTAACAGAAATACAAAGAAAGGTGCCCCTATTAAAGAGGTCAATATCCCCAAGGGAATTTCCACCGTAATAATAGATCTGGCGATATTATCTACCAATAGTAGATATGAGCCACCCAATAAAATAGATACGGGTAGTAATATCCTATAATCCGGCCCTACCAGTATGCGACTAAGATTGGGGATCACCAGCCCTATCCATCCTATCACCCCACTAATGGAAACGGAAGTAGCGGTCAGCAAGGTAGAGCATATTATAACTATGGCTCTAATCTTCCCCGTATCCAATCCCATGGTTTTTGCCTCATCTTCACCTAAGGAGAGGATATTCAGCTTCCACCTTAAAGCATATAAGGGGCCTATACCCATAGCTATAGGTAGGAATATAGCTTTTATATCCCTTAACTTTATGCTAGATAAACTTCCCATAAGCCAAAAGGTTATAGAAGGTAATTTATCCTTTGTATCAGCCAAGTACTTTATTAAAGAGGTAAAGGAAGTAAATATGGAGCCTACCAATATACCTATAATTACTAGGGAGATCAGCGGATCCTCATTAATTCTTAGGCTGATTAAATATACCATCATCACCCCTACAACCCCAAATATAAATGCGGATAATTGTATTCCAATGGTGTTCAAGGATAGATATATAGCTAAAGATGCACCAAAGGCGGCACCAGCCGAAGCCCCCAATATATCGGGGGAAACTAGGGGGTTTTTAAACATTCCTTGATATACCGCTCCAGAAATTGAAAGGGAAGCTCCTACCAATGCTGCCCCTAATATCCTAGGAAGCCTAATCTGAAATATTATGGCTTCTATGGTACAATTCCAAGTCTTAGACATAGGAAAGAGCCTGGATAAAAAAATCCTTAGCAGGCTTATAATATCGATAGGATATCTTCCAATTATAAAGGATACAAAAAAGGTTACGATAAATAATGCCAAAAATATAGATATGTATTGATACGAATTCACCGCGTTTCTCCCCTTCAACCTCATCCACACTCCTTATCATTATATTTTTATTAATACAACGCTATGAAAAAAATTATAATCCTTTAAAATATTTCTTAAAAATTCCTTCTAAAGATATCCTCGCCTCATTAGAAAACAGGTCATAGTCCTTTATTAATATCTTCGCCTTATCGGTCAAATAAGAGCCTCCCCCACCTGTTCCACCTGTTTTAGTTTCCAAAAGAGAATATCCCAAAAGCCTTTCCGCTCTATTGATAATACCCCAAGCCTTGCTATAGGACATATTCAGTTCTTTTGCAGCCTTGTTTAAACTTCCTAGCTTTTCCACCATCTTTAGTAGGGTACAAGGTCCCTTTCCAAATACCTTCTCCCCATCCAACGTAATCCAAAACTTGCTCTTTATATTCATGTGATACTCTCCATAATATCTTCATTACCTTAATATCCCATTTTTTTCTATATTATATTAGATAGAATTTAAAATATTCCAAACCCTGGGGTAATCTATTGATCTATTCCATAAAAATAGAGCTAGCCACCATCTCTAAAAGGTACCTAGCCTAAATATAATCATTTCAATATATTTCTAAAATCCTCAAAAGTATCTATATCCAATCCCAATTTTTCATCATCTATATGCACCTTTATAATTTCATTGGAATACTTTTCTATGATATCCCTACCCCCTACATCCCCGTGAACATCCAACAACTCTTCCCTATGTGCAGATGAAAATATCGTTGGGGTTCCCTTTTTGCCGTTATAATATGGAACTGCTATTGTGGAATTATTTTTCTTATACTCGTTGATCAATCTATTTATAAGATAGCTATTTATAAAAGGCTGATCTCCCATTATAAACATATAGGCATCTGATTTTCCCGCCTTATTTACCCCCAATCTTACTCCAGCACTTTGACCTAGGTGGGCATTGGGATTGTAAAAGAGCTTAATGCCATATTTTTGTCCTATACTCTTTACTTCTTCCTTTCTATATATGAGTATAATTTCATCCAATAAAGATCCTTTACACGCCCTTATTACCCTTTCTACCATCTTTATACCGTGTATTTCCATCAACAGCTTGTCTTTTTTCATCCTCTTGGAAAAACCTGAAGCAAGGATTATTCCCGTTATCATATTATCACTTAAGCTCTACATCTATAAACTCAAATTTCCCTACATCAAATAATCCTAAATCGGTAACCTTTAGATCGGGTATCACCGGAAGGGCTATAAAGGATAAGGTCATAAATGGATCTATATCTTCAACTACCTTCAGTTTTTTATAAGCCATATTGAGCATATCCGATAGCCTTCTATCCACCTCTTCAATAGGTTCATCGGACATAATCCCTCCGACCTTTAAGGATAATGTCTCCAACACCTCTCCAGCCTCCACTATAGTTATACCTCCGCCTACTCTCTTCAACTCTTCAATAGCCAATATCATATCTTCATCCCTATCCCCTATAACTATCATATTGTGGGAATCATGAGCAATGGTAGAAGCTATAGCCCCATTTTCGAGGCCAAATCCTTCTACTAACGCCAGTCCTATATTGCCGGTTCTTCTATGCCTCTCTATTACAGCCACCTTCAATATATCTTGACAAGCTTCAAACCCACCATCCTTAATCCTCACTTCCCTTTCTACCCTTTCGGTGATTAGCGAATGGGGTTTCAATCTTATTACATTGGCTCTTCCATTTTCTATATCGATTGCCAAATCCTCTACCCCTATATCCCCTATGTTTATAGTACCTATCATATTACTGCTATCCCTATTCCCCGGTTCAAATAAGGCCTTTTTATCCTTGGCTACCAATTTGCCTTTCTTGTATACCTTTAACACATTGAAGCTCTCTAAATCGTCCAATACCACCAGATCTGCAATATACCCGGGAGCTATCGCGCCTTTGTCCTTCAGTCCATAACATTCCGCTGCATTCAACGATCCCATCTTTATACAATCGATGGGGTCCATTCCCTCCTCTATCGCCAGCCTTATATTATAATCTATGCTTCCATCCTTTATCAAATCCCTCGGCTGCTTATCATCGGTACAGAATATGCACCTTCGTAGATTATCCTTATCCACGGCCTTTATTAAATCCTTTAAATTTTTAGCTGCGGATCCTTCCCTTATATGAACATACATACCAAGGCTTAGCCTTTCCATCATTTCCTCCACAGTGGAGCATTCGTGCTCCGTCCCTATCCCCGCTATTACATAAGCATTCAATTCCTTTCCCTTTATCATAGGACCATGGCCATCTACCGTCTTTCCCCTAGCCATCAATATTTTTTTAAGAACCTCCTCATCCCCACCTATAACCCCTGGATAATTCATCATTTCCCCTAATCCTAAAACCCTATCCTCATCTATAAGTTTCATCAAATCATCGGCTTTAAGAATTGCTCCTGAATTTTCGAAGGGTGTAGCTGGAACACAGGATGGGAGCATTATATAAACATCTAAAGGTAGGTTCTTACTTTCATCCAATATATATCTTATTCCCTCTAATCCCTTAACATTTGCTATCTCATGGGGATCTGCAATTATCGTGGTAGTTCCCCTAGGGAGTATGGCCTTTGCAAACTCGGAAGGTATTACCATAGAGGATTCTATATGTACATGTCCATCTATAAAACTAGGTGATAGATATTTTCCATCTAAGTCCACCTCTTCCTTCCCGGAATAGTTTCCAATGGCTACTATCCTTCCATCACATATTGCCACATCTCCCCTAATTATCCTGTTGGTAAATACATCTACTATATTGGCATCCTTGAATACCAATTCCGCCTTCCTATCCCCCCTGGCAATATGAATCCTTCTTTTCAAAGCCTTAATGTCCATAATCTAACCTCCCCTTCCTACAAAAAAGCAATGGGCAAGCCCACTGCCTTTCTACGTTATTATATTTTTCAATACGAATAGTATTGCCAGTATGTACATTATTATGGATATATCTCTTCGCTTCCCAGATATAAACTTTAATAATACATATGATACCATTCCAAATACTATCCCCTCTGCAATACTATAGGCAAAGGGCATCATCACTATGGTTAAAAATGCTGGTATCGCTTCGGTATAATCCTCCAAATCGATGTCTTTAATGGGACTCATCATAAACAATCCAACTATTATAAGAGCCGGTGCTGTTGCCGATCCTGGCACCATACCAAATACGGGAGAGAAAAACAATGCTAAAAAGAACATTCCCGCGGTAGATAAGGCGGTAAGCCCGGTCCTACCTCCATCGGCTACACCTGAGGCCGATTCTACATAGGTAGTCACAGTGCTGGTTCCCAAACAGGCTCCTGCTATAGTGCCCACCGCATCTGCAAACAATGCCTGGCTAACTCGTGGAAGCTTTCCCTCTTCATCTAGCATATCCGCCTTGGAAGCTACTCCAACCAACGTTCCCACTGTATCAAATATATCCACAAATAGGAATGTAAATACTATTATGAGCATCTCCCAAGTAAATATTTCGCCCCACTCAAATTGAAAAGCTACCTGACTCATAGATGGCGGTGCTTGGAACAGCTTCGTTGGGATTTCAGTAATTCCCATTGGAATTCCAATTACGGTAGTTATCAATATCCCATATAATAGAGCACCTTTTACATTCTTGGTCAATAATATCCCTATTATCAAAAGACCTATCAGCGCCAGTAGTGGTTCTTTGCTAGATAGATTTCCCAAACTTATTATAGTCCCCTCATCAGCTATTACTATGCCCGCATTTATAAAACCTATTAAAGCTATAAATAGCCCTATTCCTACGGATACCGCCTTCTTTAAATTCATGGGAATAGCATCGAATATGGATTCCCTAACCTTTAATAGGGATAATATTACAAATATAATACCCTCAATGAATACTGCCGTCAATGCAAATTGCCAGCTCTTACCCAGTTGCAATACAACATAGTAGGCAAAAAAGGCATTAAGCCCCATACCTGGCGCCAATCCAAAAGGATGATTTGCATATAAGGCCATTATAAGGGTAGCTATTACAGCAGATAATGCTGTAGCGGTAAATACTCCACCCCAATCCATTCCAGCCTCCGATAGGATGCTAGGATTGACAGCCAATATATACGCCATAGTCATGAAGGTAGTAATACCTGCCATGATCTCAGTCCTTACATCCGTACCTTCTTCCTTTAAATTGAATCGTTTTTCAAAAAACCCATCTGCCATATAACTCCTCCTCTAAATGTAATAATATAATAGTTTAATTATATCCTATAATGACAAAAAAACAACAAGCAGAGGATAATCAAGATAAAAATTTATCATCGTGCCAGTAAACTGTAATATCCATCGAGGTATACGGAGATATATTCTATATCCATATCCAAAAATAGAATGGGAAATCTTTTGTAAATATTCGATTTATGAATGTTTATCCATTTTATCGCATTTACTTGCGTTTATGTATACTATCTTTTATAATTTAAATCATCAACTAGCTCTTAAACAATTCATATATGTAAATTAAATGCATCTAATTTACTTTTACCAATTATACCAAGATACTATCTTAATATAATCAAATATAATAGGGGAGGATGTATAATGGACAAAAAACTTTCTTTTGGGAAATCATTAATAATTATTGGATTTCTATTATTCGCCATATTTGTTGGTGTAATCATTTGGGAACAAGATCCCCAAATACCTATTATTATTACAATCATCTTTTCAGTCATATTTGCAATGTCAAACGGAATGAAATGGGATGAATTAGAGGAGCCTATCATCAAAACCATAAACAGCATTACACCATCCATAGTATTCCTATTAGCTATGGGGATTATGCTTGGAACATGGCTTCATTCTGGTGTTGTTCCAACCATAATTTATTATGGTTCAAAACTTATAGCACCAAAATTCTTTCTACCGACAGCCTTTTTATTGGCTTCAGCCACCTCATTAACAACTGGAGATTCCTGGGGTACAGCTGGTACCATAGGGATCGCATTATTGGGCATAGGCCTAAGCTTTGGTATACCTGCTCCCATAATTGCTGGGGCCATAGTATCTGGTTCTTATTTCGGTGATAAACTCTCACCCATCTCCGATACTACGGTTTTAGCAGCCGGGGTTAGCGATGTAGATGTGTTTGAACATATTAAGTATATGTTATTTACCACGGTTCCAAGCATGATAATTGCGACTATAATCTACTTTTTTATAGGCCTAAAACATGCTAGCAATGTCGAATTAGAACAAATTACGGTATTACATAAGCTCCTAACAGAGACTTTCACTATTAGTCCTATTTTACTTTTAGTCCCCGTCAGCGTAATCATCATGATTGCTAAAAAGATGAAGCCTATTCCTGCTCTGATAGGTGGTGCTATTTTTGCAGCAATTTTCGCACTAATATTTCAAGGTTCATCTTTAAGCGAAGTGGTTGAGGTAATGCATTATGGTGTAGAATTGGATACTGGCCACGAAATAATTGATGAACTAATAACTGGTGGAGGGCTAGACTATGTAATGTGGACCATATCATTAATCTATTGCGCGATGGCCTTGGCTGGTGTATTAGATGCTTCTGGAGTTACTGAAGCAATTGTAAATAAGATATTAAAGTTAGTTCGTAATACAGGAGACCTAATCCTAGCAACAGTGATATCATCAATATTTTTAAATGCGGCCACGGCAGATCAATATCTTGCAATCATATTTCCTGCAAGAATGTTTAAAAAGGCCTATAAAGATAAAAATCTTGATCTAAGGGTGCTTTCAAGAACGCTTGAGGACGCAGGTACACTTACATCCCCGCTT
>DUNJ01000022.1 GCA_012839395.1 Tepidimicrobium sp. | reverse complement strand
TAAACTATTGGCTAAGGATATAACTTAAAATTTTTAAAGCAAAATAGATGCACTGTAGCCCAGGGCTATCTATTTAGTAGACCTATTGGGGCCGATGAAATCGAAAAGGTATTGGCAAAGTCATAGCATGTATTGTGGACAATGGTAAAAAGGCCCTAATATTTATTGTAATTATATATTAGGGCCACAAATATTAATAACGGTTTAATTCCTCTTTCAATCTAGGAAACAGGACCTTCTCCTCCAAGGATATCTTTTCCAATATATTGGATTCAAATTTTGCTAACTTTTCATAGGTATTATCATAGGTTATACAGCCGTCCTCTGGTGCTGTATATTCATCTGTAATATCCTTAAGCTCATTCAATAGCTCTTTTGTTTCATCTATTAATGGCCTTATATTTTCTATGGTCTCAAGCATTTCATCTAATAGTTCTTTAGAAGGTTTTTTCTCATACATTTTAACCAGTGGGAATATGCCGATCTGCTCCTTAAATATATGCTGAATTAGGTCGACCTGTATGATATGATATAATCTATGAACCATCGAGAGCTCTCTATGCTCAGGCTCATGGACTTTCAATATTATGGTCGTAAGTCTACTTAGTTCTGGCATCATCTTTTCTAAGTACTTGTTGTATTTAGTCTCAATGTGATTGACTAAATCGGTAGATGATCTATTATTCCATCCCATAGCTATCCCTCCATATCTTATATTTATATTGATTATATCAAAAATTATAACCGGAAACTTTGATTTATATCAAAATTTAAATTAAGTACCTGCAACTCTATTTTAGGATAGGATATCTACCCATAAGATAAGAAATATGATAATATTATTAATACTGATAAAAACAATAAAATAAACTGGACTGGGGGAATAGAATGAAGAACTTTTGGAAGGATAGGGCTTTTTTTAGAGCCATGTTTTCTATAGCATTACCAATAACAATACAAAACCTAATTGCATCATCTGTAAACATGCTAGATACCTTGATGATAACTAGCTTAGGGCAGGAGAGTTTAGCTGCGGTGGGGCTTGCCAATCAGGTATTCTTTTTTTATGGGGTAACCGTATTTGGCATATCTACTGGATCAGCTATTTTTATAGCCCAATTTTGGGGGAATAGAGATAGGCGGAATATTAAAAGGATACTGGGATTATCCTTGACGTTAGGCAGCTTATTGGGAATTATGTTCACCCTAGCAGCCTTGTTTATTCCAGAATACCTTATGAAGATATTTAGCAAGGATCCAAAAGTAATTGCCCTGGGTGTAAAATACCTAAGAGCTGTTTCCACTAGTTATGTAATTACGGGAATAAGTTTTTCATATGCAGTTGCATCTAGAAGTGTAGGAGAGGCTAGGATGCCTGTAGTTGCAAGCTTTGCATCTTTTGTAACCAACGGGGTGTTTAACTATTTATTGATATTTGGAAAACTTGGATTTCCCAGATTAGAAGTGGTAGGGGCAGCCTATGGAACCTTGATTGCTAGGGCGGTAGAGTTGTTCATAATTTTATATTTTGTATATTCCAGTAGAGGCCCATTAGCCGGGAGTATTCGAGAGATGACTGATTGGAATAAAAATTTTGTTAAGAGATACTTTAAAACGGCGACCCCTGTTATATTTAATGAGGCATTTTGGTCATTAGGTACGGTACTATATTCTATAGCTTATGCTAAAATAGGAACTGAAGCCGCAGCAGCGGTACAGATTTTGAATACTGTTCAAAATCTATTTATGGTAATAACTAGAGGTATGGGAAATGCATGTACCGTACTAGTTGGCAATAAAATAGGAGCTGGCGAAGAGGAGGTAGCAATCCAGTATGCCAATAGATTTTTAATATTATCCATTGGGGTAGGATTGCTTCTGAGCACTGGAATTTTTCTTACATCCGATCTTATGCTCAAGGCATTTAGGAACTTAACACCAGAATTATATGAGACATCTAAAAGATTACTTATAGCATTGGCTATATTTTTCACAATAAAGGTTTATAATGGTACTTTAGTAGTTGGAGTATTGAGGGGAGGAGGCGATACAAGGTTTTCTATGTTACTGGATATGGCAGGGGTATGGCTTATAGGAGTTCCCTTGGCATTTATAGGGGCTCTTGTTTTGAAGTTCCCAGTGTATTATGTAACTCCATTAGTATATATGGAGGAGGTGGTGAAGGCCGCTATCGGTACTCCGAGAGTTATTTCCAGGAAGTGGGTTACAAATTTGATTAAAGATATGTGACAGAAAAAATGTATAACTAACCTTTATATATATTGCATTAGCAAAAACCTTGTGATAATATTAACCATATAGAGCTTATTTTGAGGATTGAGGGTCTCATTAATCACAGCAGGAATTGTACTTTAATAATAATCAAATATGTTGTATAATGTGGAAAGAATATTAAAGTAAAGGAGGAGTTTTAGTTGTATAAGATTGTAAGGAAAAGAGAACTTGCATCAAATATTTTTGAGGCAGATGTTCTAGCCCCGCGAGTAGCGAACTCCGCTCAACCAGGTCAATTTGTAATTGTAGTAGCTGACGAGACAGGAGAAAGAATCCCTCTAACGATTTGTGACTATGACAAGGAAGAGGGAACCGTAAATATAGTGGTTCAGCGTATGGGTTGTTCTACTAAGAAAATGGATGCCCTTGAGGAAGGAGACTATTTAAAGGATTTTGTAGGCCCCTTGGGAAGGCCATCTGATTTCGTCCATGAGGACATAGAGGAGCTGAAGAAAAAAAACATTTTATTCGTAGCAGGTGGAGTTGGAACGGCGCCTGTATATCCCCAGGCTAAGTGGCTTCATGAACGCGGAGTTAATGTAGATATTATACTTGGAGCGCAAACCAAGGACTTGGTAATCCTTGAAGATAAATTAGGTTCCGTAGCGGAAAATCTATATGTGTGTACGGATGATGGAAGCTATGGATTTAAGGGTATGGTAACACATATGTTAGAAGAGCTTGTAGAGAATAGGGGCAAGCATTATGATTTAGTTATATCTATAGGGCCTATGATAATGATGAAGTTTGTAGCTCTCATGACAGAAAAGCTTGGTATAAAAACCATTGTTAGCCTCAATCCTATAATGGTAGATGGAACGGGCATGTGTGGAGCATGCAGGGTTACCGTTGGAAATGAGACTAAATTTGCATGTGTAGATGGTCCAGAATTTGATGGACACCTTGTAGACTTTGACGAAGCTTTGAGAAGACAGACGCAATACAAGGCGGAGGAAACAAAAATTGATGAACGATTTGAAGAAGAATGTAGGGCACAGGGAGGTGCTAATTAATGAGTAGAAGTAAATTTGAAAGAGTACCTATTGCTGAGCAGGATCCTAAGGTTAGGGCAACCAATTTTGATGAAGTTTGCTTAGGCTATACTGAGGAGGAAGCTATAGAAGAGGCTAAAAGATGTATACAATGTAAACACCATCCTTGTATAGGAGGTTGTCCGGTAGACATAGATATTCCAAGATTTATTCATCATATAGCTGAAGGCGAATTCGAAGAGGCAGCTCATGTCCTTGCTGAATACACTGCACTCCCTGCGGTTTGTGGAAGGGTTTGCCCACAGGAAGACCAATGTGAAGTTGTGTGTGTTCGCGGCATTAGGGGAGATGCTGTAGCCATTGGAAAGCTTGAGAGATTTGCGGCCGATTGGGCAAGAGCAAACAATATCGAATTAGGCCAGACCAAGGAAAAGAACGGATTTAAGGTAGCAGTTATTGGTTCAGGTCCTGCGGGAATAACTTGTGCTGGGGAATTGGCCAAGGAAGGATATGATGTAACCATATTTGAGGCTCTTCATGAGCCAGGCGGAGTTTTAGTATATGGTATCCCGGAGTTTAGGCTTCCTACTGATGAAGTAGTTAAGCATGAGATAGGAAACTTAGAGAAGTTGGGAGTAAAGATAGAGACAAATGTAGTTGTAGGTAAAACTATAACTATAGATGAGCTATTGAACGATGAAGGTTTCCATGCTATATTTATAGGTTCAGGGGCTGGACTACCTATATTTATGGGAATACCTGGGGAGAATTTGAATGGAGTGTTCTCAGCAAATGAATACCTTACAAGAAACAACTTGATGAAAGCCTTCAGAGACGACTATGATACTCCTATCAAAGCTGGGGATAAGGTAGCGGTTATAGGCGGAGGAAATGTTGCCATGGATGCTGCCAGAACTGCCTTGAGGCTTGGGGCTGAAACCTGGATAGTATATAGGAGAACGGAAAAGGAGTTACCAGCTAGGGTAGAAGAGGTACACCATGCCAAGACCGAAGGAATAAAGTTTGAATTCCTGACAAGCCCTGTAGAAATACTTGGGGACGAAGATGGCTGGGTAAGGGCTATTAGATGTCAGAGGATGGAGTTAGGAGAACCAGATGAGTCTGGAAGGAGAAGGCCTATACCAATCGAAGGCTCCGAGTTTGAATTTGATGTAGATACGGTAATAATGGCCCTAGGTACATCGCCAAACCCATTGATTCCATCGACTACGGAAGGCCTAGATGTGAATGAATGGCAATGCGTTATAGCAGATGATGAGGGACAAACCTCCAAGGAAGGCGTTTTTGCCGGTGGCGACGTTGTAACCGGTTCAGCAACCGTAATACTTGCTATGGGGGCAGGAAAGAAAGCAGCTGCTGGAATCGATAAATATATAAAGGAAAAATATGGCGAGAAAAGTCATGCGTAGAATATAGAATAAAAAGGGGATTGCAGACCGCTTGGTTTGTAATCCCTTTT
>DUNJ01000021.1 GCA_012839395.1 Tepidimicrobium sp. | reverse complement strand
TTCTTGTCATTTCCCTCGATTTTTTAGCACAAGTTCTCATAGCCCCGATAATTGTCCCTCTAAATCCATATTCCTCTAGAGTAGAGACCGCCTCTATGGTTGTACCTCCTGGAGAACAGACATTATCCTTTAATTCCCCCGGATGAATTTCCGTTTCTAGTACCATCTTAGCTGCCCCTAAAACCGCTTGAGCCGCAAATCTATAGGCTAGTTTTCTATCCATTCCCTCCAGTACAGCCCCATCTGCCATAGCCTCTATCATCATATAAACATAGGCCGGCGATGATCCGCTTACCGCTGTAATCGCATCCATCAATCTTTCCTCTATTACTTCCGTTCTGCCAAGGCTATTAAATATTTCTATTATTTCAGCCAATTCTCCCTCTTCCACTTCTCGACTCAAGGATATGCCAGTCATCCCCTCTCCAACCATAGTTGGTGTATTAGGCATAGCCCTTATTACTTTTAATTTTCTGCCCAGTCTTTTCTGCATATACCCTATACTTATTCCAGCAGCTATCCCTACTACTATGGATTTATTATCTATATATTCATTTACCTCATCCAATATCGAGTCGTATATATCCGGCTTTATAGCCAATACTAATATATCAGAAGCTTTAGCCACCTCTATATTGCTGAAAGTAGTTTTTATGCCGTATTCCTTTCGCACCTTTTCCAACGTATGTGAAGTTTTAGCAGAAGCTATTATATTTTCCTTAGTTATTAAATCGGATTCTATTATACCCTTTATAATAGCCCTAGCCATATTTCCACAACCGATAAATCCTATAACCTTATCCATATTCATCCCCCATACGCATAAAATTGGTAGTTCCTATTCCCAATCCCGTCTTTTATTGATTATATCTTTTTCCATCCCATCCATATAGCCATTGTTAACGGCTCTTATTATCTCATTATCAACGGAATTGAGCTTTATATCGTCTATGCTAGCTATAGGAAGCACATTGACCGAAGTACCTGACATAAATGCACCATCTAGCTTAGCTAAATCACATATATGGATATTCTCCTCTATCACCCTTATATTAAGTTCCTTACAAGTCTTAAGTATATATTCTCTTGTAATTCCCAATAAAACATCGCCCTTAGGCGCAGTGTATACGGTATCCCCTTTTATAAAGAATATATTGGATCGACTTCCTTCTGGAATATAGCCATTACTATCTACCAACAATGCCTCAAATGCCTTTTTTTCATCCAGCTGCCTAGCTACTTCCTCCCTAAAGGTTGATACTTGTACCTTGGCATTTGGATTCTCTCTCTTATGATGGATCAATATGGTATGGATTCCATTTTCATAGTACTCTTTTGGAGGATAGAAGCTCTTGATAAAGTAGATTAAAAACACCTGCCCCAATCCTTCAATATCAGTGGACAATAATTTTATATTCAAATTCTTTACTTCATTTTGTGATATAAGTTCCCTGATGTCCCTTTCTATATCCTCATCCCTCATCTCGATTGAATATCCTACTATATAAGCAGATTTCCTCATCCTATCTAGATGTTCCTTTAGGAACAAAGGTATTCCGTCTATCACCCTGATGACTTCGTATATGGGAGGTTTTTCTATCATTTGAAATATTGCAACATCCGTGGTTGATTTCAACTCCCCATTAACCATATAGAATCTTTCTATCGCTTCAGGTTTCATGTATAAAATCCCCCTTATAAAATTAATTTTGTAATCCCTTTGTATTTTCGAGAATTATATCCCTTTTTATTTCCAATAATTTTTCACTGGCATCCCTTAGAGATTGCCTCATATCCCCTAATGATAGGGAAAGTTTATCTATAGATTCCAATTTCTCTTTGTTTTGCTTCCTATCTATCTTTTGCCTCAGGTTGGCTATATATTTATCTACAGTTCCTAATAACTTATCAGCACCATTTATATCTTTCCCCTTTGCCTTTAAATATGCCTGGTAGGCAACATAGCTTATTCTAGTTAAGTCTCCTAGAACCTCATCTCTATATAGGTCAAAATAGTATGACAAAGAAAATAAGGTTTTGCTACCATTATCCATAATAGATACCATATCCCTATTTTCAATAGCTATTGTAAATAAATTTAAATTCTCTTTTAATTCATTGCTCTTTTCAATACTTGCTGCTTTTTTTATCCCCTTTGCTTCATAGCTATTCCAATCCTTATGAATTTTTTCTATCCTATCATCAATCGTTTTCCATGCCTTCAGAGTCCCCTCATCCTTGGAGGTAAGTTTTTTATTATCTTCATTTCCGCCCGCATTACTTTCCATCCCATCCTTGGATTGGTCTCCCCTATTCCTTCCCCCATCTTTAGCTTTGTCATTTTTAGAACCGGTATCAGAATGTAAGACTTCAAACTCCGATGAGCTTAATCCCGTGTTTCTTTCCATAGAGCTTATGGAATCAAGGATCTCATCAATCCCTCTCATAACGGACACAAGGCTTTCGGGAGCTCTTTCCGATTGAGCCAATTGTGCCGACTTTTCCTTCGTAGTTTTCATACAGGATGTAGATATCAATAGGTTTATTAAAAGCATCGATAAGATAACTTTTCTATTCAAAATCACCACCTCAAGGAATAGTTTTTCCCCAAGGCCTTTTTTTATCCCCTTTATTATAGTATGGGAGATAATAACCTGGAAACCGACTCCTTAACCTTCACCATATTGGATCTTTGTTGATATTCCTCCAGGGTAATTTCCTTACAATGCTCTAAATCCAATTTAAATTGTTCTACCATCCTTCTATTTATATCCTCATCATATATAAAGGCATTCACTTCAAAATTGAGTTTAAAGCTTCTGATATCCAAATTTGCAGTCCCTATGGAAGTAACAAAATCATCCATAATAAATGTCTTGCTATGTAAAAAACCATTCTCATAAGTAAAGAAACGTACTCCTGCGTTTAGAAGTTCACCTATATAGGATAATCCCGCCCAGTATACAAAGGGATGATCGGGTTTACAGGGTATCATGACCCTTACATCCAGGCCGGAAAGCCCTGCCACCTTTAAGGCCTCAAACATACTATCGTCGGGAATAAAATATGGAGTCTGTATATATATCCTTTCCCTAGCATTGGTTACCATTTTAAAATATCCATCCTTTATGCTAGACCATTTCGAATCTGGTCCGCTATTTACTATCTGTATTCCAGCACCATTGTTATTGTCTGTTCTGTTGGGGTTTAACTCGCATCGTATATCATCCCCGCCAGTTGCAAACCTCCAATCTTTGAAAAACCTCCATTGAAGACTACTTACAGCGGTACCCCTAATCTTGATATGGGTATCTCTCCAGTATCCAAACTTTTCAGAAAGCCCTAGGTATTCATCTCCTATATTAAATCCCCCTACATAGGCCTCTTCTCCATCTATTATACATATCTTCCTATGATTTCTATAATTAATCCTAAGGCTAAGATAGGGTACAAAGGGAGGGAAGAACACCGCCACCTTTCCACCTGCCCTTTTCATATCATCAAAACTATTCCGCTTTAACTTCCTGCCTCCCATGCCATCATATAGTACTTTAACCTCTACTCCCTCCATAGCCTTTTCGGTCAACTTATCTATTATCCTAGTGCCTATCTCATCGCTCTTCATAATATAATACTGGATATATATATACATTTTAGCGTTGGATATGCTCTTAAGTAGGGCTGTAAACTTCTCTTCCCCGGAGAAATATAATTCTACTTCATTGTCTTGGGAAAAATAGGATTCACTAGTCAATATATGCATCTTTATTATATCTTCATATTCGCTAATTTTGGGATTTGAAAAATCATATATTTCTTCCTGTATCTTCTTCCCTTGCCGGAGTACCTTCCGCCGAATCCCCCTATCTTCCTCTTCCTTTAGATCAAATATCTTTTTCTTACTCATATCTTGACCTAGAAAAAGGTACAACAAAAAACCTATCCCCGGTAAGAAGGTCAATACCATTAGCCATAGCCAAGTGGTTGTAGGGTTTCGTCTTTCAAAAAATACCAACAATATTGCGAAAAGGATGTTTAGCCATATTATGTTTTTTAAAAACCATATATATCCATTCATTATATAGTTCATATGATCACCTTTATTCCTATAATAAGAATAGCTTATTTTTTAAATTTATGCCTTTTACCAGTATCAAGAATTTTCTTTCTCAATCTAAAGGTGGTAGGGGTTACTTCTATAAGCTCATCGTCTTCTATGAATTCCAATGCCTTCTCCAAGGTCATCTTCTTAGGTGGAAATAATCTTAAGGCCTCATCTGAACCGGAGGCTCTTATATTGGTTTGCCGTTTCTTCCTGCATACATTTATCTCTACATCCAAACCCTTAGGATTTAAACCGATTATCATCCCCTCATATACTTTAGTTCCTGGAGTTATAAACAAGGTTCCTCTCTCCTGGGCTGAATGTAATCCATAGGTTGTTGCCTCACCAGTTTCAAAAGCTATTAAAGATCCCATCTGCCTAGTAGGTATATCCCCTTTATATGGACCATATCGATCAAATGTAGAGTTTAATATACCATTGCCCCTTGTATCTGTCATAAATTCCTGTCTATATCCTATCAATCCCCTTGCCGGAATGGAAAATATCAACCTGGAATATCCGCTACTAGATTCAGTAATATTGATTAATTCGCCTTTCCTCTGTCCTAATTTCTCTATTACTACTCCTATATACTCCTCTGAGACATCAATAGTCACAGTTTCCATCGGTTCTAACCTTTTTCCATCTTCCCATCTATATAATACTTCAGGTTTTGAGATTTGAAATTCATATCCCTCTCTTCTCATATTTTCTATCAATACCGATAGGTGCAGTTCGCCCCTTCCCGATACCTTAAAAGCATCGGTAGAGTCGGTCTCTTCCACTCTTAAGCTGACATCTGTCTGTAATTCCTTAAACAACCTATTTCTAATCTGCCTCGAAGTAACATATTTACCATCCTTACCTGCAAAGGGGCTATTGTTTACGGAGAAGGTTACGGCAATCGTTGGTTCAGAAATCCTTACAAAAGGTAATGGTTCCGGATTCTCCAGATCACATATTGTATCGCCTATATTGATTCCCTCTACCCCTGTTACGGCAACGATACTTCCCACCTGAGATTCCTCCACCTTTATTCTATCAAGTCCCTCAAATTCATATATTTCCATTATCTTAATCTGTTTACCTGCATCCATCCTGTCATGATTAACAATTACTGCATCCTGATTGGCCCGGACACGGCCCCTCTCTATTTTCCCGATCCCTATTCTGCCTACATAATCATTATAATCTATAGTAGATATCAGCAATTGAAAGGGAGCATCTTCAATTCCAGTTGGGGCCGGTATATGCTCCAATATCGTTTCAAATAGATCTGTTATGTCATCCTTTTTTTCACTTAAATCTTTTGTAGCTATTCCATCCCTAGCTGAAGTAAATACAAAAGGAGAATCTAGATATTCCTCTCCTGCTCCCATCTCTATAAATAATTCCAATACCCCATCTACTACTTCTTGAGGTCTAGCATCCGACCTATCTATTTTATTTATACATACTACCACTGGCAGGGTTAAATCAAAAGCCTTCTTCAATACAAACTTAGTCTGTGGCATGGGACCTTCAAAAGCATCTACCAATAATACAACCCCATTTACCATTTTTAGCACCCGCTCTACCTCTCCCCCAAAATCCGCATGCCCTGGAGTATCTATTATATTGATCTTTGTATTCTTATAATAGATAGCCGTATTCTTAGATAATATAGTTATACCCCTCTCCCTTTCTATCTCATCAGAGTCCATAACCCTATCCTCCACAACTTGATTCTTTCGAAATGCCCCACTCTGTTTTAACATGCTATCTACTAATGTGGTCTTACCATGGTCTACGTGGGCAATAATAGCTATATTTCTTAAATCCTTTCTAACTATATCCATAAAAACTTATCACGTCCTATTTAGATTTATATTATTTCCTAACACAAGCGAATTCTATCCCTATATAATATGGGAATTTTTTAATGTCCAAAACGTAATGGCAGGGCCATCCCCTGCCATTATACCATATATTTCACTGCTACAATCCTATTATTCTTTATATACATTTCATCCGATAATCCATCTACAATTACAAGACCCCTTCCGCAGACTTTCAATTCTTCAGCATTATATGAGCCTATATCAAAATCAAATCCTTCTCCCTGATCCCTAACCTCTATCCTAATAACATCGTCCGTTATTTCTAGATATAGATCTACACATTTTCTCTTATTACATCTATTCCCGTGAATAACTCCATTTATAATCAATTCATTCAATATTAACTTTAAATCAAACATCAAATTCTCATCTTTTACTATGGTCTTCAATTTGTCCAATATGCCCTTTATAAAATCTCTAATATCATCGAGATCACTGCATACCGAGCCATGAAGTTTGAAAGTCATCTAAACCCCGCCTATCTATATTATATTACAAACTACTATAATTTTACCCACAATAATTTCCCTTAATCTATGTGTACATGCCCATTATTTTTACTTATCTTTATTAAATAGTTTAAAACTTCTATATCTGGGTAAGATTGCATTGATTACATAATGAAAGGAGATATATAGATGGATAGGTATATTTGTGAACCATGCGGATACATCTATGATCCAGCAGAAGGGGATCCAGATAATGGTGTTGAGCCAGGAACTCCCTTTGAGAACCTGCCAGAAGATTGGGTTTGCCCAGTTTGTGGTGCAACTCAGGATATGTTCGTAAAGGAATAGTTTTAAGGGCAGCCATCTATTCAGATGGCTGTTCTCTATCCTCCAATAAAACATTTAATACTTTCCAAACTTTATCCTGATTGGTCTTATCAATAGATGAATAGGGCAATATTAAATCTACATTAGGAACCTTTAATTTTTCCTTTATTGCACTGATGCTGGATCCATACCTACCCCTAGATATCTTATCCGCCTTGGTAGCTATAACCAAACCAGTAAAATTTAAACTTTTTATCCAATTGTACATCATTACATCCTGCTTAGTCGGTTCATGTCTTATATCCACCAAAAGAACTATCTCGATCAAATTTTCCCTAGTGCTTATATATTCCTCAATTATATAACCCCATTTTTCCTGTTCTTTTTTAGATACCCTAGCATATCCATACCCTGGTAAATCTACAAATCTAAAGCTATCGTCTATATTATAGAAGTTTATGGTCCTGGTCTTACCGGGCTTACCACTAGTCCTTGCTAAATTATGCCTATTTACCATGGAATTTATAAAAGAAGATTTGCCTACATTTGATCTTCCCGCAAAAGCTATTTCTTTTAAATTTTTGCTAGGATACTGCTTACTACTTACAGCAATTCTATCCAATTCAGCCTTAATTATCCTCATAATTGTTTTCCTCTTTCAACAATGAATGTTCCAGAACTTGATCCATGTTCTTTACCAAAATAAAATCCATCTTATTCCTGATGTTGGTTGGTACATCTTCTAAATCTTTGTCATTTTCGAAGGGTATTAAGACCTTCTTTATACCTATCCTATTAGCTGCTAGCGCCTTTTCTTTGATACCGCCCACAGGTAAAACTCTGCCTCTTAATGTAACTTCTCCTGTCATAGCTATGTCTCTTGCGACTGGTTTATTAGTCAGGGCAGATATAGCGGCCGTCGCCATGGTTATTCCGGCAGATGGTCCATCCTTAGGTATGGCCCCTTCTGGCACATGAACATGTAGGTCCATATCTTTATAGAAATTGCTATCTATTCCTAACGAATCGGAATTAGCCCTAATATAGCTGATACCAGCCATTGCAGATTCCTTCATTACTTCCCCTAATTGTCCCGTCAATTGGAGCTTACCCGTGCCCTTCATGGAATTAACTTCTATGGAAAGAATATCACCACCAAAAGCTGTCCAAGCTAATCCAGTTGCCACCCCTACTTGATTCTCCTTTTCCTGCATATCAAATCGGTATTTCGGCGCCCCCAGATATTTGTGCAGATTCCCTTTATTTATTCTAACCTTCTTAATATCCGACTCCACTATCTTTTTTGCAGCTTTTCTACATATGCTAGCAATATTTCTTTCCAAATTCCTTACCCCAGCTTCCCGAGTATAGTTATTTACTATCCTCTTTATTGCATTTTCAGATATACTTAAATTATCATCCTTCAAACCATGTTCCTTTAACTGCTTTGGAAATAGGTAATCCACTGCAATTCTTAATTTTTCATCTTCGGTATATCCACCTATCCTAATTACTTCCATCCTATCCAATAGCGGTTCAGGTATGGAGTTTATGGTATTTGCGGTAGTAATAAATAGCACTTTGGATAGATCAAATGCTACCTCTAAAAAATGATCCGTAAACGCAGAATTCTGTTCTGGATCCAATACTTCTAATAAAGCGCTAGCCGGATCCCCCCTAAATCCTGTGTCCAACTTATCTATTTCATCAAATAGAAATACCGGGTTTTTAACTCCCGCCTTTCTAATTGAACTAATAATCCTTCCAGGCATCGCTCCTACATAGGTTTTCCTATGTCCTCTAATTTCCGCCTCATCTCGCATTCCACCCAACGACATACGAACAAACTCACGATTCAACGCTCTAGCCACGGATTTTGCAATAGATGTTTTGCCCACTCCCGGTGGCCCTACTAAGCACAATATAGGTCCCTTAAGTCCTTTGGCAAGTTTTCTTATAGCGATAAACTCCAATATCCTTTCTTTTATATCTTCTAGGCCATAATGATCTTCGTCTAAAACCTTTCTTGCTCTTTTAATGTCTATCTTATCCTCAGTTTCCTTATCCCACGGGAGTTCTACTATCCAATCCAAATATGCCCTTATAACTGCCGTCTCAGCAAATTGGGGTGACATCCTATCTAACCTATCTAGTTCCTTTAAGGCCTTCTTCCTAACTTCATTAGGCATATCGATTTGGTTTATCTTCTTTCTATACTCTTCAACTTCCTCAGCTAATTCGCTATCTTCACCCAATTCTTTTTGAATAGCCTTCATCTGTTCCTTGAGATAGTATTCCTTTTGAACCTTTGTAATTTGTTTTTTTACCCTTTTATTTATCTTATCTTCTATTTTCAATAGCTCTATCTCTTCTTGTAATAATCTATGAAGGACCTCCAACCGCTTGTAAAAATCAAAGGTTTCCAATATCTCTTGATGCTCTTCAATTTTAAGGTTTATATAGGATGCTATAACATCGGCCAGTCTCCCTGGATCCTCTATATCGGTAACAGCCAATAATATATCAGGCGATATCTTGTTATTTAATACTAAATACTCTTCGAAGTCGGCGATGACTAGTCGCATAGCTCCTTCCATTTCTTTATCTATAACAATATCATCGGGTTCGTATTTGAATATTTCCACTTCAGATTCGAAATATTCATCTTCCCTATGGATTTCAACAATCTTAGCTCTATCTATCCCTTCTACTAATACCCTTATACTTCCACCCGGTAGTTTTAGCATCTGTTTTATCTTTGCTATAGTCCCTATATGATAAAATTCATCTGTAGTTGGGTCTTCTACCTTTGCATCCTTTTGAGTACATAAAAATATCAGTGAATCATCTACCATAGCCTTATCCAAAGCTTTTATAGATTTATCCCTGCCTACATCAAAATGAATGACCATATGAGGAAAAACTGTCATACCTCTCAAAGGTATGAGGGGTAATGTTTTAGATTCTATAGTGTTTTGTTCCTTATACATGATCTCACTCCCTTTTACCATCTATGCAATCCCCTATTGACAGATGAAATAAGCCGCTTAATGGTTTTCAAAAGAAAAGGCCCACTAATCCGTGAGCCCTCCTCCTCTATGATACTGATTCTCTTTTATCGCCTTTTTTAGCACCGTCTTTAGATTTTCTCTTAGACAATACCAGTGTAGGTTCTGCATTGTTCAATATAACATCCTTGGTTATAAGACATTTCTCTATCTCATCTCTAGAGGGTATTTCATACATTATATCCAACAAAGCTTCCTCTATTATGCTGCGCAATCCTCTTGCCCCTGTTTTCCTTTCCATAGCCTTTTTAGCTATAACCTCTAGGGCCTCTTCTTCAAATTCTAATTCCACACCATCCATATGGAATAGCTCCTTGTATTGCTTTACAAGAGCATTTTTGGGCTCCGTTAATATTTTAACTAAGGATTCTTCATCCAACTCTTCTAATGTTACTATTACTGGTAATCTGCCAACAAATTCCGGTATTAAGCCATATTTTAGTAGATCCTCTGGACGTACTTCCTTTAATAGCTCGCCAATTTTTACATTTTCCTTGCTTTTTATGTCTGCACCAAATCCCATAGCCTTGGTATCCAATCTATCGCCAATTATCTTATCTATGCCATCAAAGGCCCCTCCAACTATAAATAGTATATTGGTCGTGTCAACCTGGATAAATTCCTGATGGGGATGTTTTCTTCCCCCTTGAGGCGGCACATTGGCTATAGTACCTTCGAGAACTTTCAGCAATGCTTGTTGGACACCTTCCCCGCTAACGTCCCTTGTAATGGAAGGATTCTCAGTCTTACGAGCTACCTTGTCAATCTCGTCTATATATACTATCCCCTGCTCCGCTCTCTCAATATCATAATCTGCTGCTTGGATCAATTTTAAAATTATATTTTCTACATCTTCCCCTACATATCCGGCCTCGGTTAAGGAGGTTGCATCGGCTATAGCAAATGGCACATTTAATATCTTAGCCAGTGTTTGTGCGAGCAATGTTTTACCCGACCCTGTAGGCCCAATCATTATTATATTGCTTTTTTGTAACTCTACATCATTGGTTTTAGATGGTTTTTTATTTATCCTTTTATAGTGATTATATACTGCAACAGCCAAGGCTTTTTTAGCCCTTTCCTGTTTAATTACGTAATCACTTAATGTTTCATTTATATTACTGGGCTTTGGCAGCTCCTCCAGTTCGTAGTCGAAGTTTTCAATAAACTCCTCATCTATTATCTCCTGACATAGCTCTATGCATTCATCGCAGATAAATACATTTGGACCTGCTATAAGCCTTCGAACCTGATCCTGAGGTTTCCCACAAAAGGAGCAACGAAGCTGCTTATCATCATGCTTTGTCATTATAACACCTCGTTTCTATTATTTAGCTGACTCTATTACATCATCTATTATACCATATTCTTTAGCTTCTGTAGCAGTCATAAAGAAATCTCTATCTGCATCCCTGGATATTTTTTCAACACTTTGCCCAGTTCTTTCGCTTAATATCCTGTTTATTAATTCCCTAGTCTGAACAATCTTCTCAGCATGAATTCTAATATCTTCCGCCTGACCCTGCATTCCACCTAAAGGTTGGTGGATCATAATATCTGCATTGGGCAAAGAATATCTCTTCCCCTTTGTCCCGGCCGCCAATAGGAATGCCCCCATACTTGCGGCCCTGCCTATGCATATGGTAGAAACATCTGGCTTTATATATTGCATAGTATCATATATAGCAAACCCAGCACTGACTGAACCGCCCGGGCTATTTATATACAACTGTATATCCTTATCCGGATCCTCAGCTTCTAAGAATAATAACTGAGCTACTATTAGATCAGCTATTGTGTCATTGACCTCTCCGCCAAGGAATATTATTCTCTCCTTTAGAAGCCTAGAATAAATATCGTAGGATCTCTCCCCTCTATTGGTTTGCTCCACAACAATGGGTACTAATGCCATTTCCTATCCCTCCTTAATGTTTAAATAAGTTTAATATTTTCTAACAATAGATCTACTACCTTGTTTCTCATTATACCCGATCTGATAGGTTCTAAATCGCCCTTTTTCATATTTTCCTTAAACTTATCTATATCCTCTTGATTATATTGCTTGGCCATCCTTTCCAATTCTTCATCTATATCCTTTTCTGTAACCTCTATTTCCTCTACCTCACCTATTTTAGATAATACCAATTCGGTCCTTACCTTCTTATCCGCTGTTGGTCTAACCTGCTCTGCAAAATCTTCCATAGTTGTATTGGTTAATAAAAAGTATTGATCCATGTCCATTCCTTGCATCTGCAATGTATAGTCAAACTCGCTTATCTCCCTATCTATTTGATTGTCCACCATAACCTCTGGCAGATCGATCTTGGATAGCTCCACCACCTTTTCAATTACCCTGTTACGTAGTTCTATTCTCTCCTGTTCTTTAGCCTGTTTTTCCAATCTCTCTCTAATGCTTTCTTTATATTCTTCTAAGGTGTCAAATTCACTCACATCCTTAGCAAATTCATCATCGAGAACAGGTAATTCCTTCTCCTTAATCTCATGGATAGTAACCTTAAACAAAGCTTCCTTTCCTCTTAAGTTCTCGTCAAAATAGTCTTCTGGGAATGTGACATGTACTTCTACATTATCTCCCTTTTTCTTGCCTATAAGTTGCTTTTCAAACCCAGGAATAAATTTATCTGACCCTATTTCTAGATCCTGATTCTCTGCTGTACCACCTTCAAATTTTTTACCATCTATATATCCTTCAAAGTCAATCGTAAGTATATCCCCTTCCTTGGCTTCCCTGTCCCCTGCATCGATAATTCTACCATTCATCTCCTGAATGGATTTTAGCTCTTGATCTATTTTTTCCTCTGTAACATTATACTCAGGCTTTTCAATTTCTATGCTCTTATAATCTCCTAACTCCACTTCTGGCTTTATGGTCACCTCAATCTCTACTATTACCGGTTTCCCCTTCTCCAACTGTTCTACATTTACATCCGGTGTATCTACCGGTTCAAGCTCTAAATCCTCTATTGCCTCATCATAGGCTTTAGGTAATAGGTTATTCAACGCCTCCTCATAAAATATTCCTTCTCCATAGTTTAATTCTATTATCTTTCTTGGCGCTTTACCCTTACGAAAACCTGGTATATTGAATCTATTTCTATTTCTTAAATATACACCCTGTACCGCCTTTTCAAAATCCTTTGCATCGATCTCTATATTGAATAAGGCCTTATTGTTCTCTTTTTTTTCCAATACAGCATTCATTATGATGTTCCTCCTTAAATCTATTGTTTGTTCCATTACATATATGCAAACTATCTCATTATACCATAAAATTATACCATATAAAATGTCATTATCCAATTTTTATATGGTATAATTTATAAATATGAAAAAACCAATGGCACACCATTGGTTGAAGTAGTGGTGCGGGAGAGAGGACTTGAACCC
>DUNJ01000020.1 GCA_012839395.1 Tepidimicrobium sp. | reverse complement strand
AGGGCTAATTCAAAATTTGAGATCTATTATGATGATGTATACCAGGGCAGTATACCTCATCCCGGAAGTTAGGAGGCGATTAAATCCTCCTATTCCCTTTATAATAATCCCTTCTAACATAATCGCCTCCTAACTTCCGGGATGAGGTATACTGCCCTGGTATACATCATCATAATAGATCTCAAATTTTGAATTAGCCCTACCTTTAAGTCGAATCGTAACCTGTTTTCCATCAGCCTTATGCTCCCCTTTATAAACCACCCTATCCTTAGATTCATTTTGAATTCTTATTATTTTAACCTGCACTTCGGATTCTTCTTCATCTTTTGGCATGGGTATTCTTGCATCGAATGAAATTTCCTGATCTGGCTTTGGTTTCTCAGGCTTTGGTTCCTCGGGCTTCGGTTTGTCTTCCGGTCCACTACTTACATGTATAGTTACCAAGGTATTAGGTTCAACCTTAGCACCTTGTTCAATACTTTGCCGCATCACAGTTCCCTTAGGATATTGGGAACTGGGCTGTGAAATACTCTGCCCCAATGCCAATCCATTTGCGATAATAGCATTTTTAGCTTCGCTTTCCGTTAGCCCTACCAATCTAGGCATTGTAACCAATTTTTTCTCTGGCCCCCGGCTTACTACAACATTTATCTTAGTTCCCTTTTCAACCCTAGAATGGGGTTTAGGACTCTGACTTATTATGAAGTTTGCCTCTACCGTATCGCTATGCTTGTAGTCTACTGCTCCTTCGCTCAAATTATATTCTTTAAGTATGCCTTTTATTTCATCTATATTTCTATTGATTAAATTAGGTACTTCCACTAGGTTGCTTCCTTTGCTTATAAATACCTCTATGGTATAACCCGGTTTTACCTTTTCCCCAGCTTTGGTCCTCTGGGATACTACATAGCCGGCATCAAATTCATCGTTATAAACCTCACCTGCTACACTAAACTTTAAACCTAGCTCCTCAACCTCTTTCCTAGCCTCATCCTCTTCCATTCCTACTAAATCGGGAACCGATATTTCAGTCGGTTTAAAAAAGTCTCTAAGTTTAAAAAAGCCAAAAGCTGAGGCACTAACCAATGCAAATGCCAATAATATAGCTAAAATAGTAACCTTCCAACCACCATCATCTTGCCCTTTGTAGCCATCTTTACTTAAATCTTTTTTTATAGTTGCATTATCATCCTTAACCGCCGGCATCATCTGGGTTGGAGATTCCATAGTTGCAGTATAATCTATTATTGCATCATCCTTGGATACCTTTACCTTCCTTAAATCCTTTAATAATTCATCAGCTGTAATATATCTATCTACCTGGCTTTTACTGGTGCACTTCATTATAATGTTTTGTAAATTTATTGGTATAGTATAATCGATTTCTCTAGGTGGTTTTATTTCCTCCTGGATATGTTTTAATGCAACGGATATTGGACTATCCCCTTCATAAGGTACCTGCCCAGTTATCATCTCATACATTACAATGCCAAGGGAATATATGTCCGATTTTTCATCGGTGTAACCTCCCCTAGCCTGTTCAGGTGAAAAATAATGTACAGACCCTATAACATTAGATGTATTGGTAACTGTGGAAGATGTTACAGCCCTGGCTATCCCAAAATCCGTTACCTTTGCCCTACCATCTTCGGTTATCATGATATTGTGGGGTTTAATATCCCTGTGCACTATATGATTTTTGTGGGCATGCCCCAAGGCCTCTGCAATCTGAATAGAATAATCTATAGTTTCTTCAGCGGATAATTTCCCCCGTCCCCTAATAATATCTTTTAGGGTGTTCCCCTTTATATATTCCATAACAATATAGTGGATCTTATCATCTTCCCTATCCTCCACCCCTACATCATAGATATTAACAATATTGGGATGGGATAGGCTTGCAGCCGCCTGGGACTCCCTTTTAAATTTCTTTACGAATTCCTCATCGTTTACAAATTCATCTCTTAGAATTTTTATAGCTACATAGCGATTTAATAGTTTACATCTAGCCTTATATACGAGGGCCATCCCACCCTCTCCAATTTTTTCTACTATGTAATATCTGCCACCAAGTGTTGTTCCTATCATGTTTTCACCTCAACCTATTAGAATTTAACGGCTAAAACGGTTATATTATCAAAGCCACCCTTATCCTTTGATAGCTCTACTAAATTTTCACAGGCTTCGCCCATGCTTGAACTATTGAGCAGAATCTTTTCTATCTCATCATCGCTAAGCATATTGGATAAACCGTCGGAACACAATAATAGTATGTCATCTTCATATATTTCCCCTACTATTAAGTCAACCTCTACATCATCATTAGTTCCAACTGCTCTTGTAATTATATTGCGTTGCGGATGATTTTTTGCCTCCTCCTCGCTAATACTGCCATTGCGTATCAATTCCTCTACCAAAGAATGGTCTCTAGTCAATTGATGAAGCGTCCTTTTCCTTAGTATATAGGCTCTACTATCGCCCACATGCCCAATATATACTTTCCATCTGTTGATATAGGCGATGGTAATAGTTGTCCCCATACCAGAAAGTCTTTCATCAATCAAGGATCTCTTATAAATTTTTTCGTTAGCTATATCGATAGAGCTTCTTATCTCGTTTCGAATTTCTTCCTCATCCGATGTCAATTTCTGCAAAACCTCCACCAACTGATTGCTCACGATCTCAATAGCCATATTAGACGCAACCTCTCCAGCCTTATGCCCACCCATCCCATCCGCTATAATGAATAAGGGATGTGTTTCGCTAGAAGATATAAAATATGCATCCTGATTCCTATCCCT
>DUNJ01000195.1 GCA_012839395.1 Tepidimicrobium sp. | reverse complement strand
TTCTATTCAATTTTACTACATAAAGGAATTATACTATTATTATTAATAGGGAGATTTATATTTAGAAACTCCATGGTTTTTAGTATATTTAGATATCAGAGAGGCGAGGTTATAACGATAGATCCAGGACATGGCGGCATAGATGGGGGAACTGGCAATAGGGAAGGCCTGTTGGAAAAGGATATAAACTTAGATGTAGGATTGAAATTGAAAAGGGAGCTACTAGTGGAGGGGTTCAGGGTTGTTATGACTAGAGAGAAGGATGAGTCCTTAGAAGGGTATAGCAATATAAAAGGTTCAAGGTATAGAAGGGATCTAGATGCAAGAAGGAGCATCATAAATGAAAACAACTCCACTACATATGTAAGCATCCATGTAAATTCTAGCCCTAGTAGCAAAGCAAAGGGAATAAAGATATACTATTACCCGGGTTCCGCGGAAGGAAAGATGTTAGCAGATAGCATTCGCCGGTTTGTAGATATCCATGTCTACGATAAATATTTAAAAGATGATACGCTTAGAGCTGAAATACTTTCCGAGGACTACTTTATATTAAGAGAAACGGATATGGCTGGAGTACTAGTAGAGATTGGATTTATAACCAACCCAGAGGAAAGCAAGCTGTTGCAGAATGAAAGATATAAAAGGAAAGTTGCTCATGCTATAAAGAAGGGAATAGTAGAATATTTGGATTCCAAATAAGAACATATATTTTAGATTTGAGAGGGATTTATGCAAAATCCCTCTCAAATATGTTCACGGTATAAGGTTTTATAGGTTGAATTCCTCTGCTATCTTCAATATGGCCTTCTCCTTATCCTTAGTATTTATGGTATAGGATATCCTAATTTCTGAGGTGGTGACTTGTTTGAACTCTATATCATTATCGGCAAAAATTTTAAATATTCTAGAGGCTACCCCCGATTGGGTTTTCATGCCTAATCCTACCACCGATATTTTAGTTATATCCTCTTGAATATCTATTTTCATTTCCCTAGCGGTTATTCTCAACTCGCCAACCAATTTATTTATAGAATCCTTGCTATCTTTAGGGGCAGTAAATGAAATATTTACATAACCACCTACAGGGGCGGTTTGACTTATCATATCGATATTTATATCCATAGAGGACAACCTGTGGAATATATCGTATATATACTTAGGATCATATAGGACGTTGTTGATCGTAACCATAAGGTCATCATCGTTTGTGGTAAGACCTGTAATAACTTTAGTTTCCATAAATTCATCCAACTCCTTTATATAAGTTCCTGAGGTTTTGCCATCATTTAAGGCGATATAGATGGGAACGCTGTATTTTTTCCCCATTTCAACGGCCCTCGTTTCTATAACCTTTGCTCCAAGGCTGGCCATCTCCATCATCTCTTCGTAGCTAATGTAATCGAGCTTTTTGGCATCTGGATAGATTGCTGGATCTGTAGAATAGATCCCCTTAACATCCGTATAGATTTCACATGGGCATTCCAACTTAGCAGCTAAGGCAACAGCTGTAGTATCCGACCCACCTCTCCCCAATGTGGTTATGTTTCCATATTCGTCCACCCCTTGAAAACCGGCCACTATTACTATTTTTCCCTGATCTAGGGACCTCCTAATCCTATCAATATGGATATCCAGTATAGGGGCTTTGGTATGCTGATTTCCAGTGACTATACCTGCTTGAAAACCAGTTAAGGCTATGGAATCATGCCCCATCTCCTTTAGAGCCATGGCTAGCAAGGAAGAGGTTATCTGCTCACCTGTAGATATCAACATATCCAATTCCCTTTTGCTTGGATTCTTAGATATTTCATTTGCCATACCTATGAGTTTATCCGTGGTATTCCCCATAGCGGATACTACCGCTACTACCTTATACTTGGCTTCTTTCCTCTCAATAAGCAATTTTGCTACCGATTTGATCTTATCTATGGTTGCCACCGAAGTCCCACCATATTTCTGTACTATTATAGACAAAATATCCCTCCTCGTACAATATAAATAAAAAAACCATGGGCAGAGGAACCCATCATGGTTAATATGACTATTTGGATCATTCTTGCGACTATTATAACATAATTTGATAAATCTATCGAGAATTTAATAAGCTGATACTATTACTGTTCTATATGAAAGAATAAATGTATCCTATGTACTATATAGGAGAAAAATGTCAAACCTTTGTGAAAACTAGAATGTGAACTTTCCATCTAAGATGCTATAATATATATGGATATTTGATAATCCTTAATAAATTGTAACCAAATATTAATAGAATTTTAAGATTTAGATTATATAATATAAAGGCAAATGCTACTTTTGGTATTGCATAATTGATATTTTCAATAATATAATGTAAAATATGTATTTGATTAATATAACACTATGTATAAAAAAGAGGGGATATTATGAAGTTAAGATTCAAAAGGCGATTTAGTCAAATGGAATCCAACATAATACCGTTCATCCTGATTATAGGAGGAGTTTTCAACGATTTAGCTTTGAGGAAGATGACTCTGGGAAATATGCTCTATTGGAAACCTATATTTACCAATGTATCCATGCTTATGCTAATAAGTATTTTGGCTTTAGTTTTGCCTTACCGAAAACGGAATCATGGCTATGTAGGATTATCCATTTTCTTTGGGGTACTAAATGCACTCAATTACTTATACTATGGTCACTACCATTCGTTTCTATCCCTTTCGCTAGTAACCCAACTTACCCATCTTAGGGATGTAGGGAATAGTGTTATAAAATCGTTGGATTTCAAAGTTTTCATATTTACTATACCGACGGTCATATTGATAATGGTCATAAGAAGATTGAATAAAACTGGCTACTTTGAAAAGATGAAAGTTTGTAGCAGAAGAAAGGAAATTCAAAGATCTTTAATTATAGGGATTGCGATACTCTGCATGGTGGCTACGACATTGACAAGCACCGATAGGAGTAGAATAGTTAAGCAGTGGAACAGGCCCTATTTGGTAGAACAGTTGGGAATATATTCATATACTGCTGCAGATCTTATAAAGAATATGGCCTCTGTAAAGGTTCATCAAATCGAGGAGGCGGAGGCCTCTGGTATGATGGAGGATTTAGTGGGAGGAAACATCAATTCCCGAAAGGAAAACGAATATAAGGAGATCTTTAAGGGAAGGGATGTATATATAATTCATTATGAAAGTGCCCAAAGCTTTGCAATGGATCTAGAATTTGCTGATGGAGCTGTAACCCCTTTTTTAAACAAGATGGCTTCTGAAGGATTGTTCTTCAGCAATTTCTATCCCCAACATTCCGTTGGAACCAGTAGCGATTCCGAATTTACATTCAATACATCCTTATTACCTATAAATAACGGAACTGTATTTATGACCCATACCAATAGGGAGTATCAAACTTTGCAAAAACTGCTTAAAGAAAAAGGATACTATTCCATAAGCATGCATGGCAATAATGGTGATTTTTGGAATAGGAATATAATGCACAGGACATTGGGATATGACAGGTTCTTTAGCAAGGAAGATTATATTATAGACGAGGAAATAGGCTTGGGTTTGAGCGATATGTCCTTCTTTAGGCAATCCATTCAGAAGATCAAGAAGCTTAAAGAGGAGAGAGAACAGCCTATAGTGGCAACCCTTATAACCCTCACAAACCACCATCCATTTGATGAGGTGGATAAGTATGGTGAATTCAATGTAGGTTACTTAGAAAGCACCGGTATAGGAAACTATTTCAAATCTTATCACTATGCAGATAAAGCATTAGAATTTTTCGTTAAGGGTATGGATAAAGAAGGGCTTTTGGATAACGCCATAATAGTCCTATATGGCGATCATCATGCAACCATAGCAAAAGCGGACTACGAGAAACTATTTAATTATAATGAGCATACAGGCTCTTACTATTCTAAGGATGATCCACAATTTATTGCCATAGACGGTGCTCTTCAAAAGCAGTTACAAAGAACGCCGTTTATTATATGGTCTAAGGATCAGAAGATAAACAAGGTTGTGGATACACCAATGGGCATGTTGGATGTATTGCCAACCTTAGGAAATATGCTAGGGATATTTAACCCCTATCAGATGGGGGTAGATATGATGTCCGTTGATACCAATAGGGTAATATTTGCCAATGGAGATTGGGTGGATGAAAACTACTATTATTCAGCAGCGTTATCAGAGCTATATGATTTAGATAACAACGAAGTAGTGGAGGACATAGATGTATCCAATATAAATGAATCAGTGGAGAAGCAAATAGAATTGTCAAATGACATAATTGAAAATGATCTTATAAAGCTATTCAATAGTATTTTGGCTAAAAACAAAGATATTAGAAGTGAGAAATAGTACAGGAGATATAGATAGCATACAAAAAAGATAGCTAAGTAAGCATACCTTTAGCCAAGGGATTTTAAAGGAAATAGATCGAGCATCGATATGCTCGATCTATTTTTTATAGGCAAACTGATTCCTATAGTTAAGAGGGGTTATGCCTGTGATCTTTTTAAATACCATATTAAAATAATTTTGATTATTGTAGCCTACACTTAAAGCCACTTCTAGTATGGATAGGTTGGTATTGATAATAAGATCTTTGCTCTTCTCGATCCTAATTTCGTTTACAATCTGGGAGTAGGTTTTTGCAGTTTCTTTTTTAAATAAATGGGAAAGATAGCTCTTGTTTAAATTCAGATATTTAGCCATATCGTCCAAACTAAGGGGCTCGCTATAGTTATTCTCTATATAGTCTACTGCTTTTCTTATATGAAAATTTCGTATCCTATTATTGGTATCTATCATTTGAACATCCCCCAATGCCTAAATTTATTAAAATACTTTAAATAACCTAAATAGAGTTATAAAAATCTAAATATACTTAATATTTAGGATCTATTAATTGCTATACTTACGGAAATGATAATAATTATCATTATCGCTAATGTTATTATACTAGATTTGGCATATTTCTGCAAAGAACTTGTTACAGCCAGGAGGAATTATGAAGACAAGATACCTAATACTAATACTATTCATCTTCTCAATAGCATCTATATTCATAGGGGTTAAGGAAATATCCCTCTTAGATCTATATCATTTAAAATGGTCCGAGATGGAGATACTTTTTTTAAGCCGAATTCCAAGACTTATAAGTATCGTAGTAGCAGGTGCGGGTATGAGTATCAGCGGCCTTATAATGCAGCAGATAACTCAAAATAAGTTTGTCTCTCCAACTACGGCTGCTACTATAGATTCGGCTAAGCTAGGGATCTTGATATCCCTTATACTATTTCCTTCCCAGAGCACCATAGCTAAGATGTTGGTCTCCTTTTCATTTGCTCTTGGGGGAAGTTTCATGTTTATGACAATACTAAAGAGGATTAAATATAAAAGTGCGGTCATAATACCCCTTCTAGGGATAATGATTGGCAATGTAATTGATTCTATAACCACTTTCTTTGCATATAGATACGATTTGGTACAGAATATAAATTCCTGGCTACAGGGTAACTTTTCCATGGTTATAAAGGGTAGGTATGAGATCCTATATGTTAGCATGCCATTGGTACTTATAGCATTTGCATATTCTAGCAAATTTACGTTAGCAGGCATGGGTGAGGAATTTTCCATAAACCTGGGATTAAATTATAAAAGAATCGTAAACCTAGGAATATCCATAGTGGCGTTGATATCATCCATAGTTGTTATCACGGTAGGAAGGATTCCCTTCTTAGGGCTTATAATACCCAATATAGTTAGCATGTATCAGGGGGATAATTTGGAAAAGAATATATTGCCTACAGCTCTATGTGGTGCGATTTTCCTATTGATTTGCGATATATTGGCGCGGGTAATAATCTATCCATATGAGATCTCCATAGGGCTTACAGTTGGCGTAATAGGAAGTTTTGCATTCCTCTATCTACTTATTAGGAGGTACAGATGATGGGATACAGGAAAAAAACATGCATTCTTTTTACTTCTCTGTTTATATTAATAGCACTCTTTATCCTAATAGGATTGAATAGCAGGAATTGGCAATATGCCCTATCTAGGCGCATCCCAGAAGTAATAGGAATAGTACTTACTGGAAGTTCCATAGCTTTTTCTTCCATGATATTTCAAACCATAACCAATAACCGGATATTGACTCCAAGTGTTCTAGGTTTGGATTTTCTATATATATTTATACAGACTCTTATAGTGTTTATATTTGGCTCTAGTACATTGATCAGGACCAATGAAAAGTTAAATTTTCTATTGGCCGTTGGATCTATGGCTTTATTTTCAGTAATACTGTTTAGGATCCTCTTCAAAAGGGAGGGCAGTAATATATTTTTCCTTCTGCTCTTTGGGATGGTATTTGGGACATTTTTTCAAAGCCTATCATCCTTTATGCAGATGATCATAGATCCCAACGAGTTTATGGTGATACAGAATAGGATGTTTGCAAGCTTTAATAATATAAACACAGATATATTATGGCTGGCTCTATTTATAATGGTAGCAACTATGGGCTATACTTACAGATTTTTAGCCAAGCTAGACACCTTATCCTTGGGCAGGGAAAATGCAATCAACCTGGGGGTGGAGTACGATGAAGTCGTAAGAAGCTTATTGATAATTGTATCCATATTGGTATCCGTATCCACGGCCTTGGTAGGTCCTATAACTTTTTTAGGACTATTGGTAGTCAATATTACACGGGGATTTTTAAATACCTATAAGCATAGTTATCTACTTTCAGGATCTATGCTCATAAGTTCTATTACCCTTGTTGGTGGACAGCTAATCGCCGGAAGAATAATAAACTTTGCAACGCCTATAAGCGTGATAATCAACTTTATTGGGGGAATCTATCTTATATATATTTTATTGAGGGAGGCAAAGGCATGATAGAAGTTAAAAACCTTGTCAAACAGTATGGGAATAATATGGTTGTAGATAATGTCAGTTTTAAGTTGAGAAAGGGAAAGATAACCTCCTTTATTGGACCTAATGGTGCAGGTAAGAGTACCATTTTATCCATAATGACTAGGATTATGGATAAAAGTGGAGGGGAAGTTTTTGTTGAAGGAAAGGAGATAGGTCTTTGGGATAGCAGGGAGCTAGCTAAAAAGATATCCATATTAAAGCAATCCAATCATATTAATATAAGGTTAACTATTAGGGAACTGGTAAGCTTTGGGCGCTTTCCCTATTCTAATGGCAAGCTCAGTTTTAAAGACTGGGAGTATGTGGATAGAGCTATCAAATACATGAAGTTGCAGGATATACAGCATAGGTATTTGGATCAGTTAAGCGGTGGACAAAGGCAAAGGGCTTATATAGCCATGATAATAGCCCAGGATACTGAATATATATTATTGGATGAACCCCTTAATAACTTGGATATGAAGCATTCGGTGGAGATAATGAAGACGTTGAGGCGTTTAGTAGATGATTTGGGTAAGACTGTAGGCATAGTTATTCACGATATAAACTTTGCTTCCTGCTACTCGGACTATGTTGTGATACTAAACAGAGGAAAGATAGCTAGTGAAGGAAGGGTATGCGATATCATTAGGAAGGATATATTGGAAGATATATACGATATAGAATTTAGTATTCAGGATATAAAGGATAATAGGATCTGTGTTTACTATTAGATATAGGGGAGGGTAATAGATGATAAATAGAAAGATCTTACTAATATTATCTATATTTATGATATTGGTATTAGGGGTTGTTGGTTGTAGTTTTGATGGCAATGATGCAGATACTACAGCTGCTGATTCAGGCGGGGAGCAGGAAACTATAACAATAAAGCATATGTTAGGTGAAGCCACATTAGAAAGAAATCCAGAAAATATAGTGGTATTCGATTATGCTATATTGGATACATTAGATGAACTGGGAATTGAAATAAGAGGGCTTCCAAAGGCCAATATTCCGGATTACCTTAAAAAGTTCAATACTGATGAATATGAGGATATAGGTACCCTTTTTGAGCCTAACTTTGAAAAGATATTTGAACTAGAACCAGATGTTATATTTATATCGGGAAGGCAAGCAGAGGTATACGAAGAGCTTGCAAAGATCGCCCCTACGATATATTTAGAAACCGATGGTGCCGATTACATGAACTCGATGACCCACAATCTCAATATCATAGGCAACATATTTGATAGAAAGGATTTTATAGAGGATAAATTGGCTAAGATTAACAAGGAGATAGAACATATAAGCGATATGGCAGAGGAAAGAGATAGTAACGCATTGATAGTTTTAGCCAATGATGGAGCTATTAGCGCTTATGGAGAGGGTTCAAGGTTTGGAATAATTCATAAGGAATTTGGCTTTGAACCCATAGATAAGGCTATAGAGGTGAGCAATCATGGTCAAAATATTACCTTTGAATATATATTGGAAAAGGATCCAGAGTATATATTTGTGGTGGATAGGGCTGCTACTACAGGCGGTAGCCTAAGTGCAGAGCAAATATTTGATAATGAGATAATCAAACAGACCAGGGCTTACAGTGATAATAAAATAATATATTTAAGTTCTCAGGTTTGGTATGTAGCCTCCGGTGGATTAAGGGGAACCTCTATAATGATAGAGGATATAAGGGGGGCTTTAGATAGATAGGGCAATGTGACAAAAAAGCCGATTAATATAAAATGGAAATGGCGGATGAGGTCCGATTATGATATAGGATCATCCGCTTTTTTATTATAGATTTTGATATAAAAGCATTGACAGTCAATACTAAAAAGGTTAGTATATTCATATACCCATATGCCCACATGGGTATATGGGTATACAAGCTATAATGGGAGGGGACATACTGATGGCAAATAGGGTGAAATTGTATCTACTCACAGGATTTTTAGGTTCGGGGAAAACAACCTTTTTAACCAATGTTTTGGAGGATTTATCGGAAAACAAAGTAGCTGTAATTATGAATGAATTTGGTAAGGTGGGTATAGATGGAAATATAATTCAAAGAGAAGGAATGGAACTTGTAGAAATAAATAGGGGTTCCATATTTTGCTCCTGCTTGGAACTTTCCTTTGTATCTGCTTTGATAGAGATGGCGGATAGGGATATGGAATATGTATTCGTTGAAAGCTCAGGTTTAGCCGACCCAGCCAATATAGGAGAATTTTTGGATGCTGTTATGGTGGCAAAGGGCGATGTATATGATTATAGTGGAGCCATATGCATAGTAGATGGGGTAAACTTCCTAGGGCAGGTAGATGATATAGAAACGGTGGAGAGACAGCTTAAATTTTCCCATCTAGTGGTCATATCCAAAGTAGATTTAATCGATGTAGAGAAGTTAAAGGATGTTAGGACAAAGATTAGAGAAATAAACAGCAAGGTGGAGATAGTGGAATCCATAAATGGAAAAATAGATTATAATTTCTTGGAGAAGGATCTTATAAAGGATGGTTGGCTTGGAGTAGAAGGTACTACCAACACTCCTGAAAACAGACCAAAGACTCTAACTCTAACCTATGATGGAGAAATTACTAAAGAAAAATTGACCCAGTTTTTAGACATTATTAAAAAGGATAGCTATAGGATTAAAGGATTTTTCAAGCTTAAAGATGGCTGGAATCAGGTAGATGTGGTAGGCAATAGGGTGGACTATAAGATGACAGAGAATGAAGGCCCCAAATCTGAATTAGTAATCATATCCAAAATAGGACCTCAATTGATAAGGCCTATATTTAATGCTTGGGAAGAGGTTGTAGGGGATAAGATAAAGTTAAGGTAAAGTTAAGGTAAAGGTTTAAAAGCAATTTAAGACAGAAAAGGTGATCGGATGGATAATTTAATGAACTATTTCAAACTGCTTTCAGATGAAACAAGGCTTAGGATAATGGTGATCCTGTTTCATGGTGAATTCTGCGTATGTCAGTTGACAGGGATAACCGGTATATCTCAACCAAATGTATCCAAGCATTTGGCTAGGCTTAGGGATATGGGATTGGTAAAAGATGAAAGAAAAGAACAATATATATTCTATTCGCTAAATATCAAGGATAAAGTATTTGAAGATATACTTATAAAAATAGTGGATAATATAGATAACTATCCTACTTTAAGATTGGATATAGAGAAAAGCAAGGGGGCAGAAAGATATATTGAGTTGATGGAGATGAAAAAACAAGGATAGGTGGTGATTTTTATGAATATATTGGATTGGTTGAATGCTCAATTGTTGAAGATGAAATGGCTCTGGGTTTTGGTAGAATTATTGGTAGAAAGGGTATTTAAACTATCCATAGATACCAGACTTGGTGGATCTATTCATTTCTTTATATACGATACCATTAAAATATTTATATTGTTATCGGTAATGATCTATGTTATATCCTATATTCAGAGCTATTTTCCACCAGAAAGAACCAAGAAGCTTCTTGGAGGCATTAGGGGGGTTAAAGGAAATATACTGGGGAGTATATTAGGCGTTCTAACCCCATTTTGTTCCTGCTCTAGCATACCTATTTTTATAGGCTTTGTATCGGCCGGATTGCCTTTGGGGGCAACATTTTCCTTTTTAATATCTTCCCCTATGATAGATCTAGCAGCTCTTATGTTATTGGTATCCACCTTTGGTTTAAGGATTGGAGTAACATATGTAGTTGTGGGTATAATTGTGGCAGTTGTAGGAGGAGTTTTAATACAGGGTTTTAAGATGGAAGAGTATGTAGAATCCTATGTATTGGCTGCAAAAGGTAGCGATATTGAGGTGGAAGAGAAGACCTTTAAGGATAGGATGAAGTTTTCTAAGGAACAAGTAAGGGATATAGTTGAGAGGGTATGGCCTTATATATTGATAGGAGTTGGTATTGGGGCAGGAATTCATAACTGGATTCCCCAATCCATCATAGAAAGGATTTTAGGACGGGGAAATCCTTTTTCAGTTCTAATAGCTACCTTTATTGGAATACCTATCTATGCAGATATATTTGGTACCATCCCAATAGCAGAAGCATTGGTGACAAAAGGGGTGGGGATTGGAACGGTGATATCCTTTATGATGGGGGTAACTACCATGTCCCTTCCTTCCCTAGTAATGTTGGGTAGAGTGGTAAAGCCCAAGCTATTGGCAACCTTTATAGTCATTGTAACCTTGGGAATAATAGCAATGGGATACGGGCTCAACGCTTTTACAGCCCTATTAATATAGATGGAGGGAATTATATGTTTATTAAGATATTGGGAACTGGCTGTTCTAAATGTGAAAGGTTGAAGAAAAACCTAGATATAGCATTAAAGGAATTGAATATAGATGCTACCGTGGAAAATGTAGATGATTTAATAGAAATCGTAAGCTATGGGGTGATGGAGACTCCTGGCTTTGTGGTGAATGATGAGGTGAAGTCGGTCGGTAGGGCCCTTTCGGTTGATGAAATAAAGGGTATATTGAAATAACATGAATCCCTCCTTGACATAGTGAATATATAATCATATAATTTAATTGGCATATGCCAATTAACTACAAAGGGGATGAAAAATATGACCAATTGCGATAATTGCCCATCTAAGGATAATTGCAATTCCCAGGATACCTGTATGATAGAAAACAACCCTCTTAATAAGGTAAAAAATGTTATTGGGGTTATGAGCGGAAAAGGTGGGGTTGGCAAATCTACGGTTTCGGTGTTAATTGCCAAGGATCTAAAGGCTAAGGGATATAAGGTAGGGGTGTTGGATGCTGATGTTACAGGTCCAAGCATTCCAAGGCTATTTAAAGTTGAACATGAAAGGGCTTTCGGTGATAAATCAGGGATGCTACCTATAACCACCGAGGAGGGCATAAAAATAATATCCTTAAATCTGCTAATGGAGGATGAAAAGCAACCAGTTATATGGAGAGGACCTATTATATCCGGCATAGTAAAGCAATTTTGGACCGATGTTATATGGGGAGAATTGGACTATTTGATAATCGACCTTCCACCGGGAACGGGAGATGTAGCTTTGACGGTTATGCAATCCATACCTATAACCGGCATAATAATGGTATCAGTTCCCCAGGATATGGTCTCCATGATAGTTACCAAGGCCATAAATATGACAAAGAAGATGGAATTGCCTGTGCTTGGTATAATTCAAAATATGAGCTATATAGAATGCCCGGATTGTAATAAGAGGATTAGAATATTTGAAGGGGATAATATAGGGGATTTTATACAGGATAATGAATTGGAATTGTTAGGAGAACTCCCTATGTCTAAAAGCGTAGCTAATATATCCAAAAAAGATAGCCAGGGCATAGATGAAAGCATAGAAGATAGATTTAAAGATATAGGGAAGAGGATAGTGGAACTTTCGAAGTAGCATATGGAGGAGATATATATGGGCAGACCTATAAAATCTAGGAAGGTAGAATTTGTGCCTCATATTAGGCGCTTCACACCTTCAAAGGAAAGTTCTACGGATATTCAGAATTATGAGGCGGAAGGGATATGCCTAAAACTAGAGGAATTGGAATCTATGAGATTAAGGGATATAGAGGGCTTAACTCAGCAGGAATGTGCTGATACGATGGGTATATCTAGGCAGACCTTTCAAAACATCATAGCCACTGCCAGGAAAAAAGTAACCACGGCATTGTTGGAAGGAAAGGCTTTAAGCATACGAGGTGGAAACTATCGCTTTGATTTCTGTAGGTTACGGTGCAAATCCTGCAATAGGGTATATGAGATTGAGTATATGAGGGATAGAAATATTTGTCCTATCTGTAGCTCTCAAAGGGTAGTATGTAAGAGGAAAACTGAGGAATGCACCGATTGGTGTAGTAAGTAAATGGTATAAACTCCCATGGTTTTGGCAAAAATAAGAATAATAAATCCATGGGGGTTATATTATGAATAGAATAAAGAAGTATTATAAGGCTAAAGGGGAAAAAATACTTAAATATGCTAATATACTAGTTGAAAGCTTGAGGGACAGGGAAAGCCAGGAAGAGGAAAAGATGCTAGAAAGGGTAAGGGAAGCTCATAAGGAATGGAGGGATAAGGAAAGTTATTTCCACTCGGTGACAGATGAGGATCTAATAGATTATGCAATATACGATCTGGAGGCATCTAGGATAAAGTATCTTTATCTACTTAAGAAGTTGAAAAAGAGCAATTCCCTAAATAGGTGAAATCGGTTCAATAGGAATATTTACACAACCCCTCTTCTATTATATAATAGAGAAGTATAATAGGAGGGATATTATGGATATGAGCACCATATTGGCATTCATATTTGGATTATTTTTGCTATATGTAGTGGGAATGCTATTAGTTATCCCTATTAAACTGATCATAAGGTTAATAGTAAATGGAATAGTAGGTGGAATCGTATTACTACTATTTAATTTAATAGGAGGATTTATAGGTTTAAGCTTAACTATCAATCCGTTGACCGCAGTGATAACCGGTTTTTTAGGAATACCAGGCATAATTTTGCTATTGATAATGCAGAGGATATTATAATACTAAAAGTGACAAAGGGGTTTGCAAATATTCTCCATATCTGATATATATATAATGTGATAATATTTTTAGCGAGGAGGTAAGATAACAATGGCAGCAATAAAACTACAAGTCGAGACAAGAACTGAACTTGGCAAAAACAGAGTAGATAAACTTCGTCAGAATGGCCTAATACCTGGAGTTCTATATTCCAGAGGCGAAGATACTAAACATATACAAGTGGATAGACGGGATTTCGATAGGGTATATAGAAGTGCTGGAATGAGCACCTTAGTAGATTTGGAGCTAGATGGAAAGATTGAACCGGTATTAATTAAGGAGGTTCAGACTCATCCATTTAAAGACATATATTTGCATGTGGATTTCCAGAAGTTGGACATGACTGAAAAGGTAAGGCTTACTATCCCTATAACCCTATATGGGAGGGAGAATATAGAGGATAAGGATCTTATATTGGTTCAGCAATTGGATGAGATCGAAATAGAATGCCTACCAGCTGATATACCGCAATCCATAGATGTAGACGTATCTGGAATGGATATAAACACTCCGGTATTTGTATCTGATTTAGAGATATTGAAAAATAAGGACATATCGGTATTTAGAGAAGCAGATGATGTAGTAGCCAGTCTGATAGAGCCTGTTACAGAGGAAGAATTAGAAGAGTTAGACGAAATTGATGAACTAGATGAATTAGATGAGGCAGCTGAGGTTCCAGTAGTAGGCGAGGAAGAAGACGGGGGACAGGTAGAAGACGAAGGGGAATAAATACCGATATATAAGAAACAGGTAAGTTTAGCTTACTTGTTTTTTTATTTGCCATTTTTGATAGGTTCCTTTAAAATATAGTTGTAAAGTATACAGATACGAGGAGTGAAAAAATGGGCAATATTTTAGCGGGATATCTTTTTCCTCATCCTCCAATTATAGTGGAGGAAGTAGGAGGAATGGAGGGGTTAAAGGCCAAGAAAACCATAAAAGGTTGTAAGAAGCTAGCCATGGATATAAGGGATAGAGCTCCAGATACCATAATAGTAGTAACACCTCATGGGCCCATGTTTTCCGATGCTATAGCTATATCCAAGGGTAAGACCTTAAAAGGGGATTTTAGGGATTTTGGCGATAGGTTGCTAAGTTTCGAATATAAAAACAATACAGAGCTAATAGATAGAATAATAGATGAATCCAATAGAAAAAACATACCTATAGCGGAGGTGGATTCCAATTTTGCAATACGCTACAACGTGGATACAAAGCTAGACCATGGAACATTGGTGCCCTTATACTTTGTAGAAAGGGAATACCTTAACTTTAAGCTGATCCATATCACATACGGATTATTATCTCCCAAGAAACTCCATAGGTTTGGTAAGATAATCCAAAGTGTGGTATTGGAATCTGAGGAGAAGGTTATATTTATAGCTAGTGGAGATCTATCTCATAAGCTATCCGATAGCGGTCCCTATAGCTACTCACCATATGGGAAGGAATTTGATAATAAGATAGTTGAGCTATTGAAAGAAGGAGATTTTGAATCGGTAATATCCTTTGATCTAGAATTGAGTGAGAAGGCAGGCCAGTGCGCTTTAAGATCCCTAATGATAATGGCAGGATTTTTAGATGGCTTTAAAGTAATACCAAGGGTATTGTCCTATGAGGGCCCCTTTGGCGTAGGATATTCCAATGCCATGTTCCCAGTGGTAGAGGATGAATATGTAGCGTTGGCTAGGAAGAGTTTGGAGCACTATGTCCGATGCGGGAAACCGATGGAGATTCCCAAAGATATAGGTGAAGAGTTGTTAAATACCAGAAAGGGAGTCTTTGTTACGATCAAGAAGGCTGGTAGGCTTAGAGGGTGCATAGGTACCGTAGAACCTACACAGGAAACGTTAGCTGAGGAAATAGTGATGAATGCCATAAGTGCCGGTACAAAAGATCCTAGATTTCAACAGGTTACCGAAGATGAATTGGAAGATTTAACATATTCCGTAGATATATTAAATCCACCAGAGTCTATAAAGTCCATAGATGAATTGGATGTAAGTCGATATGGAGTCATAGTAACTAAGGGCTCAAGGAGGGGTTTATTATTACCCGATTTAGAAGGTGTAGATACTGAAGAAGAACAGGTAAGCATTGCCCTTAGAAAGGCAGGTATAGGGGAAGACGAGGATTATCTACTGGAGCGGTTTGAAGTGATAAGGCATCATTAAGGAGGGATTGGATTGGAATGTCTGCATTATGAAAAAGGGGATAAGAATACCGTAATATGTAATCTATGTCCTCATAATTGCGTCATTAGGGAGGGTAATATAGGGATCTGTAGGGTTAGGAGGAATGTGAATGGTAGGCTTATGGCTCTAAACTATGGAAAGATCACTTCCTATGCCTATGACCCGGTGGAAAAGAAACCCCTATACCACTTTTATCCTGGCAAACCCATCCTTTCCATAGGTAGTTATGGTTGTAACCTATCCTGTGATTTTTGTCAAAATTGGGAGATAGCCCATGATGAATGCTTAACTATGGAAATAGAAAAAGAGGACATATTATTGTTGAGTAGCTCTAGGGGTTCCATAGGTATTGCCTATACTTATAATGAACCGAGTATGTCCTATGAATATATAAGGGGAATATCTAAGGTCATAAGAAAGCATGGATTAAAAAATGTAATGGTAACCAACGGATATATAAATGAGAAGCCCCTTATGGAATTGCTTCCCTATATAGATGCCATGAACATAGATCTCAAGGCTATGACGGACCAGTTCTATAAGAAGATATGCAAGGGAAGTTTGAAACCGGTACAGGAAACTATTAAAAGGGCAGCCCAATCTACCCATGTGGAGATAACCACTCTGATAATAGAGGGGAAAAATAGTTCGGAAAAGGAGATGGAAGCGTTAGGACAATGGATCGCCAGTATAGATGAAAATATTCCCCTGCATCTATCCAAATATCATCCCGCTTATAAGATGAAATTACCGGAGACCAAATATGATGCCCTTGTAAAAGCCAAGGATATAGTAAAGAAGTATTTAAATTATGTGTATATAGGGAATGTTTGGGGAGTAGATAACAATACCTATTGTCCTAGTTGCCATAATAGGCTTATTAATCGCCATTCCAATGCTGAAATAATAGGGATTAAAGATGGTAATTGCGTTAAATGTGGAAATAAAATAAATATAGTGTATTAAATATGATCTAACAGGCACAAACACAACTCCTATTGAATACAATATATTGATTGGGTAATAATCTAGGTATGGCAATTAAGGGGTTGATATTATGAATTGTGCCCTCTGTGGCGGAAATAAAAAATCGAGAGTTAGAATGTTGGGATTCAATATATGCGGCTCATGCATGGAGGGGATATCCTCTACACCTGTAGCTGCAGAGGAATACGACCATTATAAGGATATAATAAAAATAGCTTTGCAAAACTATATAGATGAGAGAGTAGAAAGCAGAAATAAACCCTGTTCTATT
>DUNJ01000194.1 GCA_012839395.1 Tepidimicrobium sp. | reverse complement strand
TTTAGCTTGATAAATTCCTTAGCTGTAAATATAACGCCATCCCTAGTATCTCCCACCAGCCCTATCATCATCTGCAATCCTAGGTTAAACCCATTAGCCTTAATCGATTCAGCTGCCATATAAACCTGATCACTACTATGGCCCCTTCCATTTTTATTCAGCACCTCATCCTTTAAGGATTGTACCCCTAATTCAATGGTATCTACCTCGTATTCCCGGAGCAAGTCCAAAATCTCCCTATCAATATAATCTGGTCTGGTAGATAGCCGTATACCATCGATCTTGCAATTCCTTTTATATTTTAAAGGAACGGATAATAACTTTCGCTGTATATCCATATCGATGCCAGTAAAACTTCCACCATAAAAGGCCACCTCTATATTGATACTCCCATCTGGAATTGTGGATAGATATTCTTCTATGATTCTCTCAATATGTTCAGGCCTTACATTTGTGGATAATCCAGTTATCCTTCTCTGGTTGCAAAAAATACAATCATGGGGGCAACCTAGGTGGGGAACAAATATTGGTATGATAAAATGCTTTTTACCCATCTCCTTCACCCACTCTATATAAGGCCTCTTTTGCTGCCATCTGTTCGGCCTCCTTTTTGTTTCTACCCATGCCCTTCCCTAGGACCTTATTCCCTATGATGGCATTTATATAGAACCTCTTATCATGATCTGGGCCTACTTCCTTCTCCACAACGTACTCGATATTTACCATGGAGTTTTTCTGAAGCTTTTCCTGGAGTTTCGTCTTATAATCAGTAAATAATCCTCCTTCGGATATTGTAGATATTACTTCCCCATCAAATATATTCAACAAAAATTTTTTAGCGTTTTCCAACCCTCCATCAATATAGATCGATCCCACTAATGCCTCAAACGCATCTGCTAGTATAGAGTCCCTATTTCTTCCGCCCGTGCCTTCTTCTCCCTTGCCCAGCAAAAGATAATCCCCAAGATTTATCTTTTTAGCAGCAAATGCCAACGCAGGTTCACAGACTATAGTGGCCCTTCTCTTGGTAAGTTCACCTTCTGGTATGCCATAGAAGCTTTCATAAAGATACTGGCTTATAATTAAATTTACAACTGCGTCCCCTAAAAACTCTAGCCTTTCATTGCTCTCATAGCTCTTCATCCTATTCTCATTTGCATATGAACTATGGGTCAATGAAGTATTCAATAGGTTTAAATCGTTGAATTCATATCCTATATTTGATTGCACTTCCATCAATATCTCTTTACGTTTAGATGATATTCTCATTATACTGCCCCCAAATATTTCAATAGCACCATATTCATAAAGCCCTGTGTACTTCTACTCATCTTCAAGGATGTCATCTATGTAATTTACCGCATCTCCTATGGTCTCTATCTCCTCAACCTCATCATCCCCAACTTCTAAATCAAATTCGTCCTCCAAGGCCATTATCAATTCTACCAAATCCAAGGAATCTGCATTGAGATCATCCCTAAAAGAGGTTTCCATGGTAAGCTCCTTCCTGTCAATATCAAATTGCTCGGATATCATAGTCCTTATTTGTTCATAAATCATTTTAATTACCTCCAAAATATTTATTATAATTTTATTTGCTTCAATCTATATTTTCATCTATTATATTCACTATGTCCCCATCAACAAAGGCCTTAACCTGCCTAATAGCATTCTTTATTGCGAGAGCATCTGAACTTCCATGAGCCTTAAATACCGGCTGCCTTACACCTAGTAGCGGAGCCCCGCCATACTCCCTATAATCGGTCCTACTTTTAAAAGATTTCAACTGTTGCTTTAACATAAGGGCCCCTATCTTAGATTTTAAGGATTTACTGAACTCATCCTTTAAAAGGGAAAAAATGGACATTGCCATACCTTCAGTTAGCTTCAATATTATATTGCCAACAAACCCATCACATACTATTACGTCTACCAGGCCCTTTGGAAGATCCCTAGCCTCTATATTTCCAACAAAGTTTAAATCCAATTCTTTTATCAAATTATAGGATTCCTTTGCCAGTGCATTTCCCTTACCTTCCTCAGTGCCTATATTTGCCAACCCCACCTTGGGTTCCTTAACCCCCAATACCTTCTCACTATAGATAGATCCCATAACTGCAAACTGCTCTAAATACTGGGGTTTACAATCAGTATTGGCACCTGCATCCAGCAGGAGGGATATTCCCTTTGTTGTCGGATAAACTGTAGTCAGGGCAGCCCTTTCGATGCCCTTAATCCTTCTAACTATAAATAAGCCGCCAGCCAATAGCGCACCCGTACTTCCAGCTGAAAGAAAGCCATCTCCTTTACCTTCTGCCAAAGCCCTCATTCCTACAACCATGGAAGAATTTTTTTTCCTCCTTATCGCAAGGGTAGGCTCCTCATCATTGGATATAACTTCATCAGCGTCGATTATGCTTATCTGGTCTTTGGGGAAGCTATATTTAAGCAATTCCCCCTCTATTATATCCCTTTTCCCAGCAATTATAATGCCCACATCCAGTTCCTCTATTGCATCTATGCAGCCTTTAACCACTTCCTTAGGCCCCTTATCCCCACCCATGCCATCTACTATAATATTCATAGATATCCTCCTGAATTTAAGATTTCAAACTAATACCATCGATATAAATATATTATAAAGTATAGCGAATTGCAATATCTATATAAAAAAGATAGTGATATAAATTCACTATCTTTTCTATAGTATATCAACGATATTTAAATTCAATTCCATTACTCGACATCTATAACCTCTCTGCCCTTATAATATCCACATGCCCGACAAACTCTATGAGGTAACTTTGGTTCATA
>DUNJ01000193.1 GCA_012839395.1 Tepidimicrobium sp. | reverse complement strand
GATGAAGATGTAACCAAAGTTGCAATAATAGGAAAACCCAATGTAGGTAAATCATCCTTGATAAATAGAATTTTAGGCGAGGAAAGGGTTTTGGTAACCGACATACCAGGTACTACTAGGGATGCAGTAGATACCTACTTTACTCATAAAGATGAAAAGTATCTATTTATAGATACGGCAGGTTTGAGAAGGAAGCGGAGCATATATGAAAACATAGAAAGATACAGTGTAGTCAGAACTTTATCAGCTGTGGATAGGTCTGATCTTTGTATAATTGTAATTGATGCAACCGAAGGAATAAGTGAGCAAGATACTAAAATTGCAGGATATGCCCATGAAAATGGTAAGGGGATATTAATTGCAGTTAATAAATGGGATCTTATAGAAAAGGACACCGATACCTATACTAGGTTTGAAAGGGATGTAAGGATGAAACTGAGTTTTATCTCCTATGCGCCTATTATATTTATATCCGCGCACACCGGTAGAAGGATTGATAAATTATTTGAATTTTTAAAGGCAATTAACAACAACTATAATTTAAGAATTAGCACAGGGGTTTTAAATGATATAATAAATGAGGCTGTTCTACTGAATCAACCTCCTTCGGACAAGGGGGTAAGGCTTAAGATTTATTACGGTACTCAGGTTTCAGTCAGACCACCAAAATTTTTAATATTTATCAATAAAAAGCGATTGATGCATTTTTCTTATGAAAGATATCTGGAAAATCAAATAAGGCAATATTTTGGGTTTGAAGGGGTGCCGATACGATTTGAATTCAGGGAAAAGGGTGATTGAGCTTGTGGGATCTATTTATTGTATCTATCTTGGCCTACCTATTGGGAAATTTTTCATCGGCCTACATATTGGGCAAGCTAATTAAGAAGAAGGATATAAGAGATTTTGGTAGCAGTAATGCTGGCGCAACAAATGCATTAAGGGTATTTGGAAAGGAAATAGGGGCTATAGCCCTCATATCCGATATATTGAAGGGTATTTTCGCTGTCTCTATTGCTGGGTATATTTGGGGAGAACAAGTGAAATCCATAGCGGCCATATTTGTAGTTATAGGGCATAATTGGCCCATTCTTTTGGGTTTTAAAGGTGGAAAGGGTATAGCTACATCCTTAGGAGTAATTGCATTATTACATTGGCCCACTATTTTGATAAGCGTCATCATTGGCATACTAATAATAGCAAGGACTAGGTATGTTTCACTGGGATCTATTGTTGCAGCTATGTTAACCCCTATAATTGGCCTCCTAACAAATAGGCCTTTTGATAAAAATTTTTTTTTAATGACACTTATACTCAGTATTATGGCGATTTTCCAACATAGGGACAACGTTAAAAGGTTAATTCGGGGTGAAGAACACAAGCTGGGTAAAAAAATAGATAAGGAGTGATCTTTATTTTGGCGAAGGTTGGTGTAATTGGAGGGGGAAGCTGGGGTACCGCATTGGCGGTTCTTCTCACAGATAATGGACATGAAGTGGCTATTTGGGCAAGGGATGGGAAACAGTTAGAATATATGAGAGAGTACAGGGAAAACAAGAAATACTTACCTGGGATTATTCTTCCAAAGAATCTAACAATGGTGGATGATATTGAAGAGGCTATATACAATAAGGAACTATTATTGTTTTCAATTCCAACTCATGGAATTAGGGAGGTTTTAAACGGTTGTAAAAGTTATATAAACAGGGATCAGGTAATAGTAAATGCAGCAAAGGGTATAGAAAACGATACCTTGCTTAGAATATCTGAAATAGTGGGTGAAATATTATCTACTAACCCATATGCTGTCTTATCAGGTCCTTCCCATGCAGAAGAGGTGGGGAAAAGGATGCCTACAACGGTAGTTTCTGCTTCAAAGGATAAAAATATAGCTGAGCACACCCAGGATATATTTATGTCGCCATATTTTAGAGTGTATACAAATACGGATGTGATAGGGGTGGAGCTAGGTGGGGCTCTTAAGAATGTTATAGCATTAGGGGCAGGTATTTCCGATGGATTGGGGTATGGAGATAATACAAAGGCTGCCCTAATGACACGGGGAATGATTGAGATGGGAAGGCTTGGGGAGAAGATGGGGGCCAATAGAGACACCTTTGCTGGTTTGGCGGGAATGGGCGATCTAATCGTTACCTGTACTAGCATGCATAGTAGAAATAGAAGGGCTGGAATATTGATCGGTAAGGGTAAAAGTCGTGAAGAAGCTATTCAATCCGTTGGTATGGTGGTTGAAGGTATAAAAACGGCTAGATCTACCTATGAATTGGCTTTAAAACATAATGTGGTGATGCCTATAACCCAGGAGATATACCAGGTATTGTATGAGGGGAAGGATGTAAGGAACTCGGTTATCAATTTAATGTTAAGAGATAAAAAACATGAGATGGAGGATGGAGCCTGCTAAAATCAGCAGGTTTTTTTTATGGGAGTAATATTACAAGACTTTATACATATACATATAATGTTAAGTAGAATGAGATCAAATTTGATTGTAAGGAGGGAGGATATGGAAAGGTTTGATATATATGGAGATATAGCTGAGAGAACGGATGGGGATATATATGCTGGAGTCGTAGGCCCAGTTAGAACTGGAAAATCGACATTTATTAAGAGGTTTATGGAATTATTAGTATTACCAAATATTGAAAACAAATATAAAAAAGAGAGAGCAAAAGATGAATTACCCCTAAGCGGTTCTGGAAAAACCATTATGACTACAGAACCTAAATTTGTACCTAAT
>DUNJ01000192.1 GCA_012839395.1 Tepidimicrobium sp. | reverse complement strand
TAGGCTTCGGAAGCTATCCTCTTATATTTACCGGCATACTCCTCCACCGCCTATTCTAATACTACCTATTCGCGTCAACACTATGTTTAACGCAATTAAAAGTCCATAGTAGGCGACATTTCTCGTAGATATTTTTTGCATAGAAAAAGCCTCCTTTCGTGTTTTGATATGACAGAACCGCCACATCCAGAAAGAAGACTTCTATGATGTGACAGCGAACGCGATAGTTAAACGCAAGCTATGGTGCTTTTCGTTCAAAGGCAACGTTCCATCCTTTGACACTTTACGCAGACTATCTACTCTGTCATTTATGTTGTTTTTCAATAACAATCTCAGAAAATTGTTATTACATATAATATATCAGATTACATTGTATTATTCAACCAATTCTATAAACCTTATAAATACTATTCATAGGTGTATTGTTTGATATAATTAACACACCACAGAACATTTATGGAGGCTGGATAATCAAACACAATAATAAAAATATATGAACCATATTAATTCCAAGATTAAATATCCATCTACCTATATGATATATTATTCATCTAAGACGGGAAAGAGATTTTTGCCATTGGGAGAATCGATAGATGAGCGCCCGTCCTTTACTAAGCTATATTAAAATATATACCTCAATCTTTATATACAATTGTGATATCGCCCCCGCTTATCTTTGCCTTATGCAAAGCCCTATCAGCCCTTCTAATCATATCCCGAATCGTATCATTATTTCCTTTTATTTGAGTAATACCAGCTGAAAAATGTATATTGGCTAAGGTAATACATTCGGTATTATCACATTGATCACAATGGGTTTGATAATTAAACCTGTTCAATATTAACTTTGCATCATCTTCTGTGGCACCTGGAAATATTACTATAAATTCATCTCCTCCGTATCTAAATATTAAATCGGTACTTCTTAAAGTATCGCCTAAAACCCTTACAAAGCATTTTAGAATCTGATCTCCTATTAAGTGTCCATAGCTATTATTTATATCCTTGAAATCATCCATATCGATAAATGCAATGGAAAACACTACTCCATCCTCACTATAAAAAACTTCCTTCTCATAGGCTCTCTTCCAAAGGTATTCCTTTGTATAAGCCCCTGTCAGGCTATCTTTAATGGATAAAATATCATAATCACGCCTTCTACTAAGTGCCCTATCTATTATTGCATAAAATTCCTTATTGTTGAAAGGCTTGATTACATAGGCATCGGCACCAGCCTCGAGCATAGCTATTTTAACCTCCAGCTTATCCCTATCCGATACTATTATAATAGGCATAATTGGGTATGCTTCCCTAATGAGTTCCACCAGACAAAATTTATCCGTATTCAGTAAAGATATATCCAATATAATCAAGGCTATATCTTCCTTTTTTAATATATCCATAATATTCTTAGATTTAGCATATAATACAGAGCTATATCCTCCTTGGTCCATAACCAGTTCAATGTCTTTTAAAACTATATCCCCGTCGTGAACAACCAGTATATGGTCATCCCTAACTTGGCTTAACTTCCCCCATCCATATCCTTTGTTACTCCTACAATCTGCCCCCTCAAGTTGCTTCCATAGCCTCTCAATTATAGTATAAACTTTGCCATACAAAGATAATATATTGGAAGCCCCACCATCCTTGCCATCAATAGCATAGGATTTAAATTCATCCAACACTCCTGTAAGCGATTCACAATTAAATACATTGCCTATCTCACCGATTAGTCTGTAAAACCCCTCCATTCTATATAGATATTTTACATCCCCCGTCATGGAATACATTGTTAAATTATCAAACTGTCTGCCCTTATCCATAATAACTTTCTGTAAAATAGCCCTATTACCTTTCAACTGAAACATCCTCTCTTACCAATCAAAACCCATTTTCCAATGGTGATTGAATCAGTTTTGATGCATAAGCTTTTAATCCTTCCATTGTTTACCTATTATCTATAAATTATATCAGCTTTTAGGACTAAAGTATTACTTTTTGTTAAAATAATCAAAACCATTAAAAAAATTCTGGATAGGGGACAAGCCCCACCCAGATTATGTTAAGACTTTCCATTATACGCCTTTGGTAGCTTTTTCTTATTATGTTTGGTCCTTCTCTGCCTCCCCTTTATATTATCATGAGCGGTAGAAAGCATAAGCTTAATCCTGTTCAATTGATTCACTTCACTAGCTCCCGGATCATAATCTATCGCTACAATATTAGCCTGGGGATATAAATCTCTAATAGCCTTAATTACCCCCTTGCCAGTTATATGATTTGGTAGACAGGCAAAGGGTTGAACTAATACTATGTTTTCAGCATCTTCTTGGATCAATTCCAACATCTCAGCCGTAAGTAGCCAACCTTCCCCATATTGATTGCCTATGGATACCAAGCGCTTGGCCTCTTCCACAAGCTGTTCCACAGTTAAAGGTTCATAGAACCTATTGGAATTTCTTAAAGCCTCTCTAATAGGCTTTCTATAATATTCAATATATCTAATAGCTATATCGCTACCTATCTTAGGCAATAGCCTCTTAGATAATTTTTCATACTTATAGGTTGCATTATAACTGGAATACAATAGGAAATCGGTTAAATCTGGTACTACCACCTCCGCTCCCTCCGATTCCAATATATCCACGAGATTATTATTGGCCATAGGATGATATTTTACAAGTATCTCTCCTACTATTCCCACCCTAGGCTTAACTAAGTCTTCATCTATTTCCAGCTCATCGAAATCCTTCACCATCCGATGAACATTCTCGATATATTCCTTCCTATCTCCATTTCTGACGGCCCCTTTGCACTTTTCAATCCAATGTTTGGCCAATAGGTTTGCCGAACCATTGATCTTTTCATAAGGCCTCACCCTGTATAATAACCTCATAATTAGATCCCCATATAGTACGGACATTATACCCTTTCTGGCCATCTCCAATGTATAGGTAAACCCCGGGTTACTTTCTATTCCTTGGGCCGATACCGCAATTACCGGTATATTATCAAACCCTGCACTCTTAAGGGCCCTTCTTATAAAACCTACATAGTTGGAAGCCCTGCACACCCCACCAGTTTGGCTCATCAGCAAAGACACATTATTCAGATCATATTTACCAGATTTCAACGCCACTATATACTGTCCAATGGTTATAATAGAAGGATAACAGGCATCGTTATTTACATACTTTAATCCCTCATCTATAGCCTCCGGATCTATAGCAGGTAAAACCTCTAGATTATAACCACAGCTATTGAGTCCCTCCTCCAATATTTCAAAATGAATTGGTGCCATCTGAGGTACCAATATGGTATGATTTTTTCTCATCTTCTTAGTAAAGGGTATTTTATCTACAGATTTATAAGCTCCTCCGATTTCAAATCCATCTCTAGCTCTTTCTCGAAGTGCTGCCTCCAAGGACCTCAATCGAATCTTAGCAGCACCTAGGTTGCTAATCTCATCTATTTTAAGAACCGTATATATCTTTCCATGATCATTCAATATCTCTTCCACCTGATCTGTGGTAACCGCATCTAATCCACATCCAAAGGAATTTAACTGGATTAACTCCAAGTTTTCCTGAGTGGCAGTAAAGAAGGCAGCCCTATATAACCTAGAATGATAAGTCCATTGATCCAATACCCTCAGGGGCCTTTTCGCATTTGCTAGATGGGCAATGGAATCCTCGGTTAAAACCGCCATCCCCAAGGACTTGATAAGCTCCGGTATCCCATGGTTTATCTCCGGGTCTATATGGTAGGGCCTCCCCGCCAATACGATGCCTCTAATCCCGTCTTCCTCGATTTTGTTAAGGGTTTCCTCCCCTTTTTTCTCTATATCTCTCTTATAATTCATCAACTCATTCCAAGCCCTATCTACAGCCTTTTTTATCTCTCTGTTAGATATATTAAATTCTTGCAACTCATCCCTAAGCCTATTTGCCAAACCCCTCCTGTTATCGAAGGATATAAATGGATTTAAGAATAATAGATCCTCATCCATCACCTCATCCACATTATGCTTTATCACTTCCGAATAGCCTATTACCACGGGACAATTTAGATGGTTATCTGCCCCATCGTCTTCCTTTTTCTCGTAGAATACCGATGGATAGAATATGAAATCTACATTCTTCTCTATCAAATCCATAATGTGCCCGTGGGATATCTTAGCTGGATAACAAGCGGTTTCACTAGGTATGGAAGCTATCCCCTGTTCATATACATCCCTAGTCGACTCGGTGGATAGCACTACCCTAAATCCTAACTCAGTAAAGAATGTATGCCAAAATGGATAATTTTCATACATATTCAATACCCTAGGTATTCCTACAGTTCCTCTATCCGCTTCATCTTCTGATAGGGATACATAGTCAAATGTTCTGTTATATTTATACTCATATAGGTTTGGAATATCCTTGCCACTTTCTCTTATGCCAGCACCCTTTTCACATCTATTTCCTGTAATATATCTTTCCCCATCGGAGAATAAATTTATAGATAATAAGCAATTATTTCCACACCTTCCACAATTAGCCGTCCTAGTCTCATAGCTAAAAGTACCCAATTCATCTGGAAGTATTATATTGGACTTTATTCCCTCCCGATGCCTTTCCTTAGCAATTAAAGCTGCGCCCAGTGCACCCATTAAGCCAGGTATATCAGGTCTAACCACCCGTCTCTCCGATAATAGCTCAAAGGCTCTAAGAATGGCATCTCCATAGAAGGTCCCTCCTTGGACCACAATATTCTCTCCTAAATCCTTTGGGTCCTTTAGCTTTATGACCTTTTCCAAGGCATTCCTTATAACCGAATAAGAAAGCCCAGCAGCTATATCCCCAATAGTAGCCCCTTCCTTTTGAGCCTGCCTCACCTTGGAATTCATAAACACGGTACAGCGGGATCCTAAATCCACGGGATTTTTAGCCAATAACCCCCTATTTAAAAACTCCTCCACTGACATATCCACCGAATGAGCAAAAGTTTCCAAAAATGAACCAGTACCCGATGAGCATGCCTCATTTAAATGTATGCTATTTATAACTCCATCCTCTATCTTCATGCTCTTCATGTCCTGGCCACCAATATCTAATATAAAATCTACCTCAGGTTGGAAAAAATGAGCAGCCTTATAATGGGCCATAGTTTCCACTTCTCCTACATCGATCCCCAGTGCAGCCCTTATAAACTCCTCCCCATAACCAGTAACGGCAGAGTATGTAATGCATTGCCCTTCAGGAAGTTTATTGTATATTTCCTTCAATATATCGATAGTTAAATCCAATGGTTTACCCTTATTGCTTCCATAATAGGAGTATAAAATATTGCTATCCTGATCTATGAGTATGGCCTTAGTAGTGGTAGAACCTGCATCAATGCCAAGATAAGTCCTTCCTTCATGTTCTCCTATATCCTTATACTTCATCCTATGGACTATATGCTCTTTTCTAAATCTTTCTAACTCCTCTTCATCCTTAAACAGTGGATCTATAGTCTTTATCTCCGACTCAATAGCCGTATCCGTACCAAACGCCCTATTCTTTAACTCCTCAACGCTTATGGTCTTCTCCCTTATAGAGGCAACTGCAGCTCCTATAGCAACAAACAATTGAGAATTTTTTGGAAATATCACCTCATCATCAGCTAGCCCTAAAGTCTCTATATACCTCTTTCTCAACTCCGATAAAAAATGCAATGGTCCACCTAAAAATGCTACCCGCCCCTTTATAGGCCTGCCGGCAGCAAGGTTAGATATAGTCTGATTTACCACCGCTTGAAACACCGAAGCTGCAATATCCTCCTTGGATACACCCCTATTTATTAACGCTTGAACATCCGTTTTGGCAAATACCCCACATCTAGATGCTACAGAATATATATCTTTATGCTTTGCAGCCAACCTATTCAAACCCTCGGCATCCGTCTCTATCAGCGAGGCCATCTGATCTATAAAAGCACCAGTACCTCCAGCGCAGATGCTGTTCATCCTCTGTTCGATACTGCCATCAAAGTAGATGATCTTGGCATCCTCACCACCTAATTCGATTACCACATCCGTCTCTGGTATAAACTCCCTAATACCTGTAGTAGAGGCAACCACTTCCTGGATAAATGGGATATTCAACCACTTATGCACAGAAAGCCCACCTGATCCGGTTACCATAATAGTAGCCCTTTCATTTTTAAACCTCTTATAAACAGCCAAAATTAAATCCTTAACACTCTTCTTTACATCAGAAAAATGTCTCTTATAGGTACTATATATCAACTCATAAGAAGAATTTAAACCAACCATCTTGACCGTGGTAGAACCCACATCTAAACCCAAATATATTCTGCCCATATCTCACGCAGTTTAAGCTGCTACCTCCTCATATTTCATTATATATCGATACTATCATGGCTTAAACCATATCAAACTAAATGAATTATAGCACAGTTAACTATGGATTACAAACGCCATTAATCATCTGTAAGCCAATGAATTACAGGGTCATATAGCTAAGTTTTCTATAATATTTCAATACCAAATCTATATTACCCTTCCTATTCTCCAGTAGATCTATTAAATCTTCCAATTCCTCTTCCCCACGTTCCGTAATATTATAAACCCTCCTCCTAGGACCCCGCTCACTTTCCATCCAATGGGATTCAACCAACCCTTGCCTTTCCAACTTTCGCAAACTCCTATAAAGGGTTCCAATATTTATATGCTCCTCAACAAATCCTATCTCCGACAACTTTGCTAAAAGCCCATATCCATAATCTTCCCCCTTTTCCCTTAGTAAACATAGTAAACAAGCCTCCAATACCCTTCCACCTGGGCCCTGGCTTTTATAGCAATGTACCTCCTCCTTATTATCCAAAAAAATCACCCTCTACGTTAAAATAAACCCTATGTGCAAATGTATATAGTATATATGTTTATAGTAACATGGGATATTTTGTTAGTCAATATATTGATCAATTTAATATAAGGCTTTTTTATATTAAATATATCTATTTAACTTTTTTATCCTGCAATGATATACTTAATGAGGAAATATGGTAAAGGAAAGGAGTAAACCATGGAAAGATTGTTAAAAGATTTACCGCTACCTATTACGGGTTTAATGCTTGGATTTGCAGCCTTAGGAAATTTAATTCAGTCTCATAGCAAGATCCTTAGAAATGTATTTGGGCTAGTTTCAGCTATTATCTTTGCAGCAATTGTACTAAAGCTAGTTCTATATCCAAAAGAAATTAAAAAAACCTTGGAGGATCCTGTTATTGCCAGCGTATTTCCCACATTTTCGATGACGACTATCCTATTTTCAACATACGTCAAACCGATTAGCGGTGGAATGGCAAAATTATTTTGGCTTGTAGGACTTATTCTACATATAATTTTAATGGTTTCATTTACCCGGCAATTTATCTTACATAAGAATTATAATATCAAAAAAGTCTTCCCCAGCTGGTTCATCCCCTATGTTGGCATTGCAGTTGCTGGCGTTACATCTGCTGCAGTTGAAATGCAAGCTGTGGGAAAAGTTACCTTCTTATTTGCCCTAATTGCATTTGCCTTATTATTGCCAGTTGTCTTTAGAAGAATTTTAGTAATAAGGGAAATGGCCGAACCCACCATTCCCACTATTGGAATCATAGCAGCACCGGCAAGCCTATGCCTAGCCGCCTATATAAATTCCTTTGGGGTTAAAAATATGGCCCTAGTACATATCCTGCTAACAATAGCCCAAGTCTTATATTGGGCTGTAATACTCTCCTTACCGCGGATAATAAGACTCCCCTTTTATCCAAGCTATTCGGGCTTTACCTTCCCACTGGTGATAAGTGGGCTAGCATTAAAGCTTGCAAATGGTTTCCTAGCCAGGTCAGGCAAGCCCATGGCCTTTCTATCAAAGCTGGTAGCTCTCGAAGAGCTAATAGCCATGGCCGCCTGTGGCTATGTCCTGATAAGTTTTATTAGTTTCCTATTTGCTAAAAGGGCACAGAACCATTAAAAAACCTTTAAAACAGTAAATTTAATTTGGAGGCGATAACGTGAATATTAAAGATAGCGTAGACTTAATCGAATCATACCTGGACTTGGATCGAAAGCCAGTTGGAGTTAAATTTTTCTTTGATATGGAAGAGTTCAAAAGCTTTAAGGTACCCCAAAGGGACCGTAGGATAACCTATTGCAATTCAGTACAATTGGCAAGCAGGGGTAAAGCCATGAAACTAACCAAAGAAAACCAAGCATGTCCCAATGGGGCCATGGCCTTAAAAATGAAAGAAATTCCTGAACCTATGGCAAATGGAAAAGCAAGATTTAGCAAAAACATTTACCATAGTGTAGAAATATCCAAAAGTATTAGCGATGAGATGTTGTTCTTAAAGGAAGAACCCGCCGGGATAGCCGTAATGCCCCTTGAAAACTATGAAGAAAATCCAGATATTGTAGTTGTGATAAGCCATCCTTATAATGTTATGAGATTAATCCAAGGCCATGGATATTTTAATGGTTATACAGCTAACCTAAGAACCGTTGGCCTTCAGGCAGTGTGCCAAGATTTAACAAGCTATCCATACAATACCCAGGACATTAATATAACCTTACTATGTCCAGGGACCCGTTTAGTCGCAAATTGGCAGGCTCATGAAATAGGAATTGGCATTCCCTTCGCAAAATGGTATGAAATAGTAGAAGGCGTTAAGGAAACAACTAATCCTTTCGAAAGAAACAAGAAAAAGAAAACTATTGAAAAAAGACTAAAAGAACGTGGGTTGGATACCAGTGGCATCAGGTTTAATGAAAATTATGACGATGGGGCTTACCTTGGTGGGAAAATTGAAATTGAGTCCTGTGTTCATAGTAGTCTAATAGATTGATCAATTCCCTTCGGGTTCACTAATAGCTAGGCTCCTTAGGGGCTTTCAGCTTAGATATATGCCCTACCCGTTAAACCATAAAAAGCCTTTAACCTCCTTTTCTTGAAGGTTCAAGGCTTTTTATCTTATCACATTTTCAAAACAATATACAGTATCACAGTTATGTGCTATCAAAACAAGTACAGAAGTTAGGAATGAAAAATGAAAAAGCTTGATGTTCTGCATAATGAATTTTGGATATTAATTTCAATGAACAATTAAAAAAATTACTTGGCGAAAAAGATTTAGAAATTGCCATTCTTAAAGACCTTTTAAAAAGACGAACCAAATAAATAAGAGCGGTAGACCAATTCTTGT
>DUNJ01000191.1 GCA_012839395.1 Tepidimicrobium sp. | reverse complement strand
CGTAAAGTTCTGTCCTTGGGGAAGAAGGGCATTTTCGGATGTCTTGACGGTACCCAAGAAGAAAGCCCCGGCTAACTACGTGCCAGCAGCCGCGGTAATACTCTTGGGTACCGTCAAGACATCCGAAAATGCCCTTCTTCCCCAAGGACAGAACTTTACGACCCGAAGGCCTTCATCGTTCACGCGGCGTCGCTGCATCAGAGTTCCCTCCATTGTGCAAGATCCCCCACTGCTGCCTCCCGTAGGAGTCTGGACCGTGTCTCAGTTCCAGTGTGGCCGGTCACTCTCTCAAGCCGGCTACCCATCGTTGCCTTGGTGAGCTTTTATCTCACCAACTAGCTAATGGGACGCGAGGCCATCTTCCACTGCTAACGCTTTAACTTATTTATCATGCGATATTTAAGTATCATAGGGTATTAATCCCGGTTTCCCGAGGCTATCCCCTTGTGGAAGGCAGGTTCCTCACGCGTTACTCACCCATCCGCCGCTAGGAAGTTAACTAATCAATCCGAAGATTTCATAGCTAGTTCCTCGCTCGACTTGCATGTGTTAGGCACGCCGCCAGCGTTCGTCCTGAGCCAGGATCAAACTCTCATTTGAAAGTTTTTTCTTAGCTCTTACTATATGTCTCGATTAAGTTCGAGACCAACTCAAAGTATTTCACACTGTTTAATTGTCTAGGTTCTTTTTATCAGCCGCTGAAAATGAGCTGACTTGTATAATATATCATAGTTTTTTTGATCTGTCAAGGAAGTTTTTGAAGCTTTTTTTATCTTTTCTTAACATTTCCTTTTGCAACCATCCTATGCGTTCCTTCTCTCCCTGACAGCTATATCAATATACCAATTTTTTTGTCTTTTGTCAATAGTTTTTTTGTTTTTTTATAAAACCGTGATTCCAGGTCCTGAACCTGCTACTATTATATGCTTAGATTTAAATCCTTGTTCCAGCCTCCTTCGAATCCTTTGAGCATCCGATAGTCTACAGAGTATTTTAACATTGGGACCTGCATCCATCGTAAAATAACAGGGGGTGCCTTCTTCCCTTAATTCATATACTATTTCCATCACCCTAATGGTTTCTGGCTCCCAATATAATAATGGCGGATCTGCCCCTAGCATGGTAGCATGCATTTTAAAACTATTTGCCTCAGCGATTTTGCCTATCAATTTAATATCCCGATTTTCAATGGCTATCTTAATCCTTTTCAGATCCTCCTCAGCGCTTTCCACCCAATTATTATAAAAGGGGGAGGTCAATAGGGTTTGTTTCATCCCCTCTCGGCTAGAGATATTTTTTTTCCTAGAATTAACTATAACTATAACCATTCCAATATCCCATTTTCCATCATCTATGGGAACTGCATAGGAATCCTCTTCATTGGTACCTTTTTTCCATTCTACAAACCCACCATATATGCTCCTAGTGGCGCTTCCAGAACCCTGCCTTGCATATATGGATAATTCCCTATGGTCTAGATTTAATCCGCTGGCGACGTTTGCAGCAGCTGCTAATGCCGCAAAGCCTGAAGCAGAGGAGGCCAAGCCCGCTCCAGTGGGTACATAGTTTATACTTCTAATAATGGCAAATCGATTTATGCCTGCGGCATCTCGAAATAGATCTAAAAATCGATTCACCCTATTGGTGGACTCCATATCTTGAATTTTTCCATCTAAGTAGAAATAATCTCGGTCCACCTTTTCATCAAATACCACTTCCGTTTCAGTATAGAGGGAATCCAAGGTTAAAGAGAGGCTGCTATTCATAGGTAATACCAATTGATCATCCCTTTTTCCCCAATATTTAATCAACGCAATATTGGCATAAGCCCTTGCTTTTCCCCTATTTAGCATCATATATCAGCTCCCATATTTAAAATCCAGGTATTTTTAGCTCCGCCGATGGATAGTTTATTAGCTATCAGATTAGCCTGTTCTTTAGTAGTTGCCAATGCTATCATACTACCACCTCGTCCTCCACCGGTTAATTTGGCACCCAAAGCACCATTATCCAAAGCTATGGATACTAAATTATCTAACGACGTATTGCTAACCCCTAACCCCCTTAATAGATTATGGGCCCCGGTCATAGATCTTCCAAGTCCTTCTATTTCCTTATTTTCAATAAAGCTTTTTACCCTATTGGTTAGATTGCCAAGCTGTTCAATCAATGCTCTACCCTTTTGTGGGTTGGATTTAAGTAGTTTTTTAACGCTATCCACCGCCGCTTGGGTTTGGCCCATCTCTCCCGTATCCCCTACTATTAAGTAGGCATCTAGTTTAAAGGCGAAGGGGATTGCCGGTCTTCCTTTAATATAGTAGAGAGGTCGTTCCCCAATTATTATCCCAGTGTCTATTCCGCTAGGGTTTCCATGGACGATTTTTTCTGATATATTGGCCCATTTGCTAAGTTCCATTTCCTCCAACGGCCTATTAAAGTAATCGTATAGTGCTTGAATAGTAGCTATGGCTACTGCAGCGCTAGAGCCCATTCCCCTTTCCGGTGGTATAGTGCTCTCTATATCGATTCTAAATCCCTCCAATTTTTCATCCAATTCATATACTATTTTTTCTATAATCCTTAACAACCCAGCTAACCTTTTTGGTGCGCTAGATAGGAAACCTCGATGAAAAAAACAATTTAAAACTACAGGTCCTGGTTCCTTCCTTATAATAGTTTTTATATATACCTTTGGAAATGGAATAGCTAACGCAGGCTGTCCATATACCACTGCATGTTCACCCATTAAAATTATCTTACCTATTCCAGTACCCACTCCAATATTTTTGTACATATATTACTCCTCAACTATGATCTATAATAGGATTATATTCTCAACTATCCAAGGGGCTGCATATAAGGTCATAAACTGCACCCCATAACTTACGCCCATTCTATTTAAGGTCCCACAGCTTATTCCAATTAGCAATACCCCGAAGACATTGATCAACCCCGCATCCATATATGCCAATAGGATTATTAGCGAGATGAATAGAGCCAGTATAGCTTCATGGGGTATCCTTTGCAATACAAAGGTTGAAATCCTGCTGGCAAATCTATTTATAATGTAGTAACTTATTATAATTGCGATTATAGCCCCTGTAAGGATTGCTATTGTAAATTCCCACCTATCCAGCCTATGGTGCAGGTTATTATCCATGGTAAGAACTGGCGGAGCATTAAATAGCGCTCCACCAGGCCCTATTGCAGTTGGTGATAGGGGAATTCCTATGGCGATTAAAGGGATTATTATACCCGAAATGTAGGTGGCTTGTATCAATGCGCTCATGGTGGTTATAGCTATGTATCCTCTTTCAATAGGGTCTTCTACCCTATTGGCTACCATTTCCCCCAATAAAATAGTCAAGCCTACGGGGCTAAGCACAAATAAAAAATTTGCAAAAAAGGCAGCAACAGAGGCCCTAAGTATTTCAATCCTATTCAGTATGCTAAGTGGATTTAAGGTTGTTGCCTCTATAGCATCCCTAGGAATAGATATCTCCCTCACGTCATCCCTGGCCATAGCTTCCCTATAGTCCCTATTTAAAAGTCTAAACAAGGATATTATCAATGGACCAATTGTAATTCCTAAGAAAAAGGATACAGTAATATTCGTAGTTTTCGGAACGATTCCAATTCCCCAATATAGATGCCTCAGTGCCATAAATAGTATTGCCAAGGGTAATATGCTTATCAAAGACATTATTTTATTCCTGCCTATTATAGCCAAAAATATGGCTCCCAGGAAAAACAACAAAGAGGATAAGGCTTGTATCTCTTTGGCATAAGGGGCCAAAATATTTGCCAATAATAAAGAAGTTGGTATAGATATTATAACCCCTATTAAAGACCCTACCGCCATCTTCTTTATAACCAGGGCCGATACTCCTTTCTCCTTTAAAGACAAGGAGTGTTCCAGCATAGGGCTGGACATCACCCCACCTGGAAGACCTACCAATGCAGTAGGTATGGCATTGGTTAAACTCAATGTTACAATTGCAGCTATGAAGAAGGTTACAGTAGCTATAGGCGGTGTACCAGCTAGAACTACAGCCAAGGTTATGGGCATTAAAACCGATGTCTCATCGGTTCCAGGTATAAAACCTATAAATGTATATATAAAAACAGCTGCCAAAGCTGCCAAAGTCATTTGGATTATCGTTGCAATATTCATAGTCGTTATTTATCCTTTCCTCGATTCTTCTATGGTTATAAGTCGCTTAGGTTTGATAAAAAATGCCGATATAACAAATCCCAATACTGCTCCCATTAGCCCAAAAAATAGCTGCTTTACCCTGCTATCAGGTGGCGCTAAAAAATAGGCTCCCATGGTCAATGTGACTGAAATAAATATGGATATTATTAAAGGCTTTATTTCGATTATATCTCCCCATATTTCAAACATCCCTCTTTTTTTATCCATATAGTATCCCATTACTGAAAACTTATAAAGAGTTATAAACTTTTATGTTTCACTCCTTCTTCATCCTGCCCGATTTCGCGTAAGCTATTCTCGTTTGATATAGCAGGCCAAAGGCTTAAATTTGCAGCTAACGTACCGCTACATAGAAATAGTATCGTTTAGGTGACTGGGCTATTTTCTTTTTAATTCTTTAGATTTATGCTTACGTTTAAGTCCTCAACTACAATAAAGCTTGGTTTTCGCCTTATTATTTATGTTGTTATTTGATGTGGGTGGTTATGATGAATATTTGTTAGCCTTTGGTTTAATCTTAAAAGTTTTTTCTAATCTTTTTATATTATTAGTTTTCTTGTAACGGATTTCACCGCCTTTCCCTTTTACTTTATTTAATTCATATTTTCTTGATACTTGTCTTTGAGGTCTCCTTTTTCTTTTTTCTAGTTTTTTAATTTTTCTATACCTAGGTCAATGCCTACAGAAATCCACCAGCTTATACCATCAAATGTTACTCTGGGATTAATGTACTTTATTGGTCATAGAGCCCCAATACCTGCCTTTTTCATTTAAAAGCTTATCCTGCTGTAGATCAGGTGCAGAATAGAATCAATTGCTATTATCAAATTCCTTAGTATATATGGGTATGTATTTCAATGCTCCTTTTATTCTTCTACTCTCCATCAGCGTAATCCTATCTACTAGCATAGCCTTTCTATCCATATGGATCCTTTCCTTGACCTCTTCAAAACCTTTGGTAAAGACCACTCTCCGCCCTAAGGTTATATGAGGGGTAAAACTTCTCCTCTCCTTACTATAGCCCTCTTCCTCCAATGCTAATTCCAAATTGCTATGTAGCTTTTCCAACATCTGGCTTTCTTCGATTCCAGCCCATATTATTCCACTATTTCTCCTGGTAAACCTACCTAGACCCCTTATATGGATATGAAAACCCTGCTGATTAACTGTCGCCTTATCCATAGCTCTTTTTAATCCATCTAGCTCATGATCCTTAACCTCTCCTATAAACCGCAAGGTAAGATGGATATTTTCTTTGAGGGTAAAGTTACCCTCCCTGCTATTTTCTTTCAACGCATTTTGGATCCTACCAAGATAATCCTTTATATCTTCCATCATCTCAATTGCTATAAATACTCTCATATCTATCGCCCCTTTATATCCATTTCAGTTATGCACAGCTAAATAGATTCATCCTATATTAACTTACCCATTTTTATGCCTTAAAAAACTCCCTCAATTTTATTCGAGGGAGTTTAAAGCAATCCATATATTCATTTAGGTAGTGCTATTCTATCAAAGTCCTCAACTAGCCTCTCTAAATGCTTTATTAGTTTTTCGCCTTCTATAGGTTTGCCATGACTTGGTATGGCCAACTGTGGACTTAGACCTAAAAGGGTCTCTACGGATTTCTTAGCTGCCTCCCAATCCGTAGTTAGATATTTTGGTGGCCCACTCATAAATTCACTTTGGCTTATTACGGAGGTAATGGATTCCTGCTTTACCGTTGCAAACGCGTCTCCAGCTATAAGCACTCTATCCTCTTCTCGAAATAATGATATATGGCCTTCAGTATGCCCGGGAGTATGGATCCATTTCCACCCTGACATTTCAGGTACGGTTCCATCAGCGGGAAGCTCAGCTATATGGCTTCCTATATCTATACTTGTATGTGGAAAGGTAGGAGACATCTTTGCTACCATTCCTGCATCTACAGTAGGATCTCCCATTGGATAATCTTTTTCACCTGTTACATAGGGAATTTCCAATTGGTGTATATAGACCGGAACATCCCAGCGTCTAACGAGCTCTATAACTGAACCAACATGATCGAAATGACCATGGGTAAGTATTATTGCCTTCGGCCTAGTACCCTTTCCAAATCGATCTTCGGCAGCTTTTATAATGAACTTGCCAGAGTTTTCAAGTCCAGTATCTACAAGAACCCATTCATTACTCCCAGTGTTAACTATAATAGCATTTACGATGGTTAATTCCAATACCAATATATCCGGGGTTACCTGTAATGTGGACCTGGTCATAGCGGATAAGTTTTCAACTAGCTTATTACCCACATCCTCAAACCTCCTTATTAAATTTATCTTGCTCCCTTATCTTCCCCCGGAATCTCGTAAAAAATGTAATCTAAAGTGATTATTCATATTTTTTAATAGCAACTCTAATCATATCTATGAATCTTTTTTCAACTACTTTAGCTGCCCTTTATTGATTGGATTTAGCTAGAATGGTGATCACAGATAGTTCCTGTCGATTCTAATTCCCCTGCTAAATAGCTCTCTACTGCAGAAGCTGAATTACCCGATATACCTATCACCACTTCAATCCCATTTTCATTAAATATTTCAACCGCCCTAGCTCCCATTCCCCCAGAAACTATTACGCCTACACCCATATCGTGTAAGAACTGCGGCAAAAATCCGGGTTTATGGCCTGGGTTTTCTACGGATTCTACCTTTGTTACTTCCCCTTCCTCTATATGATATATATTGAAATTCTGACAATATCCAAAATGCTGTGCAATCGTCTTGCCTTCACTAGCTACTGCAATCTTCATCTCATCTCCTCCATTTCATCTAAAAGAATCTTCATGGTCCTATCGAAAATAGCCTTTGTAGCACGTCCAGCAGCACAATCTATGTCCACTATGCTCTGGCCTTTATTTATTGCTTTTATAGCTTTCCTATCGAAGGGTATCTTTCCAACAAAGGGAAAACCTTCCTCATGGCAGAACTTTTTTATCTCCTCTGCAATCGAGATATTGGTATCATATTTATTGATGCATACAGCAATCTTAATCTGAAATCCTCTAGCCGTCTCTATTATACGTTCCATATCATTAATTCCCGATAGGGAGGGTTCTGCAACTATTAAAACCATATCTACTCCACTTAAAGAAGCAATTACGGGACACCCTATCCCAGGAGAGCCATCTATTATGGCCAAGTCCACATTCCCCACCGCTGATTTCAACTGCTTCTTTACATCGGTGACTAATAAACCTGAATTGCCGCTGCCTAGTCTAAGCTGAGCTGTAGAGAAAATAGTTTTATTTTTATATAGCATCAACTTCCCGGCTATAGCTGGTTTCATGGTTATTGCACAGGATGGACATATGACCTCACAGACGCCACACCCTTCACATGCATAGGAATCTACCACATATTCGCCCCTATTATCTATATCTATGGCGTCAAATCTACATCTTTGCCTACATAGATCACATTTAATACATAGGGGTGCATAGATCTCTGCTTTATCCAGCCCATAAAAATCTGAAAGCCTAGGGGATGAAGGCTGGTCCATAACTAGATGCAGGTTAGGCACATCTACATCGCAATCGGCATAGGCCTTAATATCTCCAAGCCTTATAAATGCACTAGCAATGGTAGTTTTCCCTGTACCCCCCTTACCGCTAAGGATTAGTAACTGTTTCATGGTGCACCTCCCAAATCACCCTGTTAAGTAAATTGGAGAATAGTTTTTTATATTTTTCACTTTCCCTAGCCGCTATAAGGCCATCGGAACTTAAACTTCCCAGCTCGCGATCGAAGGGAATCTTCTCCAGTATATTCATCCCCCTATCTGTACAAAATTCTTCTGCCAACCTCTCTTCATCCAAGCATTTATTCAACACTACTCCATAGGGCTTATGAAATAGCTTAACCAATTCATATACTATATTGAGGTTATGGAGTCCAAATAGGGTGGGTTCTGCTACCAAAATGCAATAGTCTGCATCCCTTATAGTTTCCATCACCGCACAGCTACTTCCTGGTGGTGAGTCTATCATGTGGATTTCCCCATCCTGCAACTCCTCTGTTAATATATCCTCTATAATTGGAATGCCTATGGCCTCTCCCATATTCAATATGCCGCTAATTACCGTAACATTTTCCGATATACCCCTTTCAACCCTTCCAATTACCCTATCGCGCTCCGACAGGGCCTTTTCCGGACAGAATAGGGTACAGCCGCCACAGGAATGACAGATCTGTCATTCCTGTGGCGGCTGTACCCTATTCTGTCCGGAAAAGGCCCT
>DUNJ01000190.1 GCA_012839395.1 Tepidimicrobium sp. | reverse complement strand
GGCATAAATGGATGTAGAAGTTTTTCACTGAAGAGATATGGCAACACCTACCTAAGAGGGATGAGGCCCTTATAGTGAGCGATTGGCCCATCTACAGGGAGGAAAATCATCATCCAGAGGTGGAAAAACAGATGGCATATATAATGGAGGCCATTAAGGGAATAAGAAATGCAAGGCAGAAGATGAATATCGCCCCATCCAAAAAAGCTCCATTGTTGTGTATAACCCAAGACGAAAGGATAAAGGAAATCCTAGACTATGGTAGAAGCTACTTTATAAACTTATCTAGCGCTTCCGATATAAGTATATTGGAGGATAAATCAACCTTAGGAGATGACAATTTATCAGTTGTGCTGGACAAATGTGAAATATTTATTCCCTTAAAGGATTTAATAGATTATAATAAGGAAATATCAAGACTTGAGAAGGAAAAGGAGAAATTGGAAGGTGAACTTAAGAGGGTAAAAGATAAGCTTTCTAATAAAAACTTTGTAAATAAGGCACCAAAAAATGTAGTAGACGCTGAAAGGGAAAAGGAAAAGAAGTACATGGATATGATGGATAGGGTAGTTGAAAGGCTTGAAAGCCTAAAATCCAAGCAGTAGATGATGGGGCGGCAACCCGCCCCTTAAACTCATTGGAATAACAAAAACCTAAAGAAAGATGGGATGATGAATTGAACTATTTAGATGCTTTAAACTATATAAATGATAAAGAGAAATTTGGTTCAAGATTAGGGCTTGAAGTAATTGGCAAGCTTTTGGAATTGCTTGGAAATCCGCATAGAGGGATGAAGTATATACATATTGCCGGAACCAACGGAAAAGGTTCTACTTCTTCCTATTTAACCGCTGCATTAAAGGAGGCAGGATATGATGTAGGGCTATTTATTTCACCTTATTTGGAAAAATTTAATGAAAGGATATCTATTAATGGCATAGATATTCCCGATGAAAGGCTAGCGGAGATAACAAAAAGGGTGAAGGATAATATAGACATTATGATAGCTGAAGGGTATGAACATCCTACGACCTTTGAAATAGTGACCACCATAGCTTTTATATACTTTAGTGAAGAGAACCCAGATTATGTTGTATTAGAAGTAGGGTTAGGTGGCAGAGCGGATTCTACAAATGTTATAGAGGATTCTATAGCTTCTGTTATAACCACTATAGATTATGATCATGTAGATGTTTTAGGAGATACATTGGATAAGATAGCTTATGAAAAGGCTGGCATAATAAAGAAAAAAGGTTTGGTTGTAACATATCCTCAACAAGAGGAAGCTATTAGGGTTATAAAGCAGGTATGTTCAGAACAATTGGCAGAATTGGTAGAATACTCAATGGATAATACCCGAATAAAGGAGCTTGGGGAATATGGTGGAAGATTTGATTTCCGGTATAAGGATACCCTTTACAAAGATTTTATGATCGGTTTAATTGGAGAGCATCAAATATATAATGCCTCATTGGCCTTGATGACCCTATTGACGCTTAGGGATAGGGATTTAATAGATATAGATGATAACCAAATTAGGGCTGGGCTACAAAAAGCTCGATGGAAGGGAAGGCTAGAGGTGCTAAAGAGAAATCCTACGTTTTTAATCGATGGTGCTCATAATCCACAAGGGATAAAGACCTTAGCAGATAGTTTGAATAGGTTTAAATATGATAGGTTGATACTTGGAATTGGAATTTTAAAGGATAAGGATGTGGATCACATAATAGAAACTATAATACCACTAGCAGATGAAATTATAGTTACAGAGGTAGATATGCCTAGGAAAATGGATGCCGAATCCTTGGGAAAGAAGTTGAGGAAATATAACAAAAACATCTATGTGAAGAAAAATATAGATAAGGCAATTGAAAAAGCATATCAGTTGGCAAATAGGGAAGATTTGATAGTATTTGGAGGATCCCTATATTTAATAGGGGATGTTAGGAAGATACTAATGGAAAATTATTAGTTATATGTAACCCTTCTATGGAATATATATATATTCTATAGAAGGGTTTTTTAAATTGGAGGCTCTGTTATGAATAAGATTAAATTATATCCCTATATCAATTTAACTAATGAGCAATTGATAGATTGCACTATAAGAGAGATGGATAGGATGAAGAATCTATCCAAACATAGAAGTCTATCGAAATATAACAGAAGAAAGTATATGGTAAACCAATTGATAATAGAAATTAAAAGGCGTGATTTGGAAATAGAAAAATCGTTGCTAATAAAAAGAATTTTTAATAGGTAAAGATTTTCTATCACCTAAGCCCATCGTATAGCATAGATTGATTTATATATGATAAGGGTGGGGTGATATATTGATATTTGATGGTAGAGCAGTAGTAGCTAATACAGGAGACGATACATTATCTTTTATAGATTTGACAGCCAGGAAGGTTTTTGATGTCATGGATTTAGGGAAAAAGAATAGTGTTAGGGATGATATGGGTTTTATAGGACCTTACGATATACTTTATGGTAACGATGGATATCTATACTGTACAAATGTATATGATAATTCAATTTTTAAAATAGATTTAAAAAATAAGCAAATAGAAGATCTCCTATATGTAGGTAGATTTCCCACATGCATAGAATCTTATTTAGATAATATAATTGTATTAAATAGCGATTCCAACTCAATATCCATCATAGATAAGAAGACCTTTGCTTTAGTGGAGGGGATAACAGTTGGGGAAAAACCTGTAGATATGGAGGTTGATAGGGAGCAGATTGAGCTTTATATAGTAAACAGTAATTCTCGTAGTATAAGTATCGTGGATTTAATAGGATCTAAAAGAAAGCTGATAAGATTAGAGTATAGCCCAATTAAAATAATACTAGAGGATGAATATATTTATATATTATCGATTATAGATAATGGAAGGGATAATATGAGCAATATATCAATAATGGATAGAAGACGTTATAGGATACAGGAAAGCATGGATTTTGATGGGATATTCAATTCTATGTTGAAAATAAACAGTGGTGAACTAGTGTTCATAACTGGAATTAGCGATGGATATCTATATAGAATGGATATGAGAAAGTGCAGTATGTTAAGTAAAACCTATTTGGAAGGAATGCCAAATAGGCTGGAGTGGGATGGAGCTAATATACTTCTCATAACCAATCTATCCACTGACAGACTTATCCTCTTCGATATAGTTGCCAATAAGATAATAGATAGCATAAAGGTTGGCAAAGGACCTAGCGGGGTACTAACTTTCAGTTGATGTGGTGTCATTGATCAATGCGTTAAATATTGTTTCATATATACATTCAGGATCACTCTTCCATTTGTTGCAGATTATCCTAGCTTGATCAGCCGTTGGGACCGTGAGAGATAGGTTTAGTATAGCGCTTTGATTTTTTATCAGTTTTAAATTGACTATATATTCTTTTTCGTTTTTTTTCTGAAAATTACCTATAATTTGGGTTGTCTTTTTTATTTCCTTTTTAAGTTTAGAAAACTTTTTAGATATTTCTCTTTTAATTCTATTATTAATTCTATCTTTAAAGTAAAATAAAGTGGTATTGCCTTTATTTGACAATATATACCTTCTGTCTTCTTTTTCATCTATATACTTTATAAATTTAGATTCTATCAATTCTATTAGATATTGTTGGATTAAAAAGTAGTTCATATAGTTATTTTCCATTACAAATTCTGTAATTTCATCATTGGTCAATGGAATACTGGATTGATCAATAATATATAATAATATCAATTTGTTTTGGGCTAATTCCTCAGTATTTTCTATAAACATATTTGCACCTCTTAAGTATTATGTTTTATTAAATTATAGCATATAAAGGAGGTAAGGGAAATTTCCCCTACCTCCAACTATTGATTATTTGTTTGCAATTTGATTTTGAGCGTCTTCAACAAGTTTTCTAACCATATGACCACCTACATATCCATTTACCCTAGAGGGTAGGTCGCCTTTATCGATATTATTATAATTTTCTATCCCCAATTCACTTGCTATTTCTAATTTCAATTGTTCTAGGGCTTGTTTAGCTTCTGGAACTAATATCCTATTATTAGCCATTTCAAAGCCTCCTTTACAACAATATTTAATTGTTGTGCTATTATAATAACCTTTTATTTTTAAAAGTATACTGACAAAACCAGAGGATAGATGTGTAAAAAGGAATATAATCCAACAATTGGGTTTAAAAAAATAAAATACTCTTCCACTATAATATTGAGCAATATTGGCATAATAGATATGATTATAAGTCTTAGTAATATAAGAGGGATTTAAGAATAAATTATATTAATACGAATGTGAGGGGGGATATGTTGAAAAGATATCATTTAAAGAACAATATGAGATATAGACTATTTGTTATAATCTGTGTTGTTGTAGTTTCTGCTGTATATACCAGCATCAAGGTGGACTATGAAATCGTAAAGGTGTTTTCCCCAAAAAGGGAATTGCCCATATATAGTGTGGATACAGATGAGAAAAAAATTGCTATAAGTTTTGATGCGGCATGGGGAGATGAGTTTACACGGGATATATTGGATATATTGGATAAATACGATATAAAGAGTAGTTTTTTTTTAGTTGGATTTTGGGTTGATAAATATCCAGAACACGTTAAGGAGATACATGCAAGGGGGCATGATGTAGGAAACCATTCAACAAATCATCCTTATATGTCAAAGTTAGGAGAGGATGAAATATTAAGGGAATTAGGAGAAATAGAGGATAAAATTGAAAAATTAACTGGAGAAAAACCCATTTTATTTAGACCTCCTTTTGGGGATTATAATGATAGGTTAATAAGTATTTGCAGGGAAAATGGATATTATGTAATTCAATGGGACGTGGATTCATTGGATTGGAAGGAATTGGGTGTGCAACCCGTAGTGGATAGGGTTACTAGAAATGTAAGCGCCGGCTCTATTGTACTATTTCATAACAACGCCAAATATGTATCGGAATACCTTCCAATAGTTATCGAAAGATTACAGGAAGAAGGGTATGAAATAGTACCTGTATCAGAACTAATATATAAGAATAATTTCTATATGGATAATACGGGTAGACAGATATCGAATGATTGAATTTAAAATATATTTAGGGAGAATCAAAGGATGAAAGGTCAAACCTTAATAATAATAGGAGCACTGGATTCTAAAAATGAAAATATTATGTATTATATAACCAAGGATATGTTTGTGGAAATTGGTTATGAGGTAGTATATGATAAGGAGGATTTATCTATACTAGGCTATGGGAAATCGTTGATTGTAATAGTGAGACTTAATCCAGATGTAATAGATTATATTTATAAACTGGGACTGGATATCCATATATTACTTCATAAAAATGTAGATATGGGAGAATACGAAAATAGTCATATAGGGGATGTAATAAAAAAAGCAAAATATATAGTAATGAATATAGATGATAAAGAATCAAAACGTATATTAAGCGATGATATAGATGGACTGGTAATAACTTATGGAATTAATAGAAAGGCCACCTTAACAGCTTCTAGTTTCAATTTTTCTAACAATAGCAAATTTAATCTATGTCTGCAAAGGGAGTATAGAAATCTATGGGGAGGATAAGAAATGGAGTATGGAATGACAGTTGTTTTGCGTCTGTTTCTTGCTGCTTT
>DUNJ01000189.1 GCA_012839395.1 Tepidimicrobium sp. | reverse complement strand
TAGCATCCATGGGCAAGCTCACCAGCCTTTATAGTATTTTTAGATAATATTAGGAACATCTTAAAAAATAGACATCCTAAAATCTTTTTAGACTAGAGAAATTTAGGCATCTTAACACCATTATAGCATAAAAGGAGATTACAATCTGAAAAACCCTTTTCTTTATTTTTTATGTTAAAAGGTATATAATAGGAATTTAGGACAGAATTTAGTTATAACAGATTGAGGAGGAAAAACATTGGGAACAAATGAAAACAAGATGGGCATTATGCCTGTTGAAAAGCTTTTGATAAATATGTCGGTACCTATTATGATATCCATGTTAGTGCAAGCCCTATATAACATAGTTGATAGTATATTTGTTGCTCAACTGGATGAAAATGCGTTAACTGCAGTTTCTTTAGCTTTTCCTGTGCAGAACTTAATGATCGCTATTGCAGTGGGGACCGGAGTAGGAATTAATGCGCTTCTTTCTAGAACTCTTGGCGAAAAGGATTTTCAGAAGGCCAACGCCGTAGCTAATAGCGGAATATTTTTAGGATTGATTAGCTATATTGTGTTTCTAATATTTGGCATTTTCTTTTCAAGATCCTATTTTGTGTCTCAAACCAGGGATGTTCAAATTATTAAATATGGGGTTTCATATTTAACTATAATCTGCATAGGATCAATTGGGAAGTTTTTTCAGATCGTATTCGAGCGGTTGCTACAATCCACGGGGAAGACATTCTATACTATGATAACCCAAGGTACTGGGGCTATAATCAATATAATTTTAGATCCCATTTTAATCTTTGGGCTCTTTGGGGTACCTAGGATGGGGACGGCAGGTGCGGCCATAGCAACGATTATTGGGCAAATTGTAGCTGCTATTCTTGCCATCATATTTAATCTTAGGATAAATAGGGAAATTAGAATAAACATAAGAAGTTTTAAACCGAAGCTTAAAATTATTAAAAAGATATATGCTGTAGGAATTCCATCCATCATTATGATGTCTATAACTTCTATAACTACCTATGGGATAAACAACATACTGAGCAAGTTTTCTTCTACGGCTATTGCCGTTTTTGGGGCATATTTTAAGTTACAAAGCTTTGTATTTATGCCAGTATTTGGCTTGAACAATGGTATGGTTCCAATCATAGCATATAATTATGGGGCGAGGAATAGGGAACGGCTTACCAAGACTATTAAATTGAGCCTTATATATGCCTTGTGCATTATGGCACTTGGTTTGGTCTTAATTCAATTGTTTCCAGCTAATATACTAGCGCTTTTCAATGCCTCCAAGGATATGCTTAATATTGGAGTTCCAGCTTTACGGATAATCAGCTTAAGCTATATATTTGCCGGTATTAGCATCGTATCAAGCGCTGTATATCAGGCTTTCGGTAACGGATTATTGAGCCTTACTACGGCTATTTCGAGACAATTGGTGGTACTATTGCCTACTGCCTATGGGCTATCTCTTCTTGGAAATGTGAACCTTATATGGTGGTCATATCCCATAGCGGAAGTGGCTTCCTTAGTGTTGAGCGTTATGTTTCTTAAACACATATATGATAAAAAGGTAGCACCGATGGAAGAAGAATAGTGGGAAATAACAATATTAGATAACCTCGCTTTTTGGCGGTACTACATCTTTCTTTAATCTATTAACCACATCTTCTAGCTCCAGAGATCTGGAAGCCTTCACTAGTATAATGGATTTGGGCTTGATCACCTTTTTTAACCTCTTTATTAATTGAGGTTTATTATTACAGGATATTATTCTATCCTCTTTAAAATTTTTCTTAGCAGCCTTGCCGATATATTTAGCTAAGGGACCAATAGTGAATATATATTCAATTTCCTTGGGATCTATGCTTATGCCTATATTCTTATGCATTTCAATTTCACCTTGGCCCAACCCCAGCATATCCCCAAGGACCACAATTTTTTGGTCATATTGATCCATGCTATAAAGGGTGTCTAGGGCTGCTAATACGCTATCCGGATTTGATTTATATGAGTCATCCAATATGGTAAATCCTTTTGCATATACAAGCTCATTTCTCATTCCAGTTTTATCTATGTGGTACAGCCCCTCTTGTATGGACTCCATGGGTACATTGAAATGTCTAGCTGATGCTATTGCTGCTACGGCATTGTACATATTGTGTTTCCCCAATATGGGGACGAATAGGTTGGAAGTAATAGGGGCCTTTAGAGTGAAAGATAGGCCACTTTGATCCATTTTTCCTAATTCACAAACATAGTCATTATGCTTACCCATTCCATAAGATAATATATTTTGTTCAATTTGTATTTCCTTTACCCGGTTTTCTAATATGGGCTCATCTCCAAAGTATATAAATAGACCATCAGGAGCCAATCCTTCTAATATTTCCAATTTAGCTTTTGCAATGTTTTCCTTTGTTAAAAAATCCTCCAAATGGGCTTCTCCAATACTTGTAATTATGGCAATATTTGGCCTGGCCATATCGGTTAGTAGGGATATCTCTTTAAAGTTTGATGTTCCCATTTCAACCACAGCTATTTCAGTATCCTCATCTAGATCCAATAAGGTAAGGGGCAAACCTATATGATTGTTTAGATTGCCAATGGTTTTTTTAGTATTATATTTGGTCTTTAAAATGCTTGCTAGAATATCTTTAGTGGTGGTCTTCCCATTACTACCTGTTATACCGATTACCTTGGTTTGCAACTGTTCGCGGTATTCTTTAGCTAGTCTTTGCAGAGCTAAAAGGGTATTATCTACTGCTATAAAGGGAAAGTCTATATCTGGCAAGGGCTCATCTTTGGCCCATAGCGCAGCTGAAGCGCATCCATCTATAGCCTTATCTATAAACTTATGGCCGTTGAAGTTTTCACCAATTAGAGGGATAAACAATTGTCCCTTTTTAATGGTCCTGGTATCTGTTGACACTCCTTTTATAGATATATCTCCATATTTTTTATTTAAAAGAGAACCTTGGGTCATCTTTTCTATATCTTTTAATTTTCGTATTATCATTTAGTACACCTCGTTCTCAATATGGATTTTTTTTGCTCATATCTTTCAAATCCCAATTCTATAAGTTTCTCAATTAGCTGGGAATAAGTAGTTCCATCGGTAGCTTCCCAAAGGACTGGGGTCATACTTAGAGGGGTAAAACCGGGCATCGTATTTATTTCATTTACAAATATTTGATTGTCATCTGTAATAAAGATGTCCACCCTAGCAAGTCCATAACAATTTAAGGCCCTAAAAACTTTTACGGCGGTTTTCCGTACCTCATCCATTACATCAGGCTCCAATCTTGCTGGAACAACAGGTATTATCTTATTGTCTATATATTTGGCATTATAGTCGAAAAAAGGCCTCTCCATAATAAACTCCCCAGGTAGGGAGGCCTTAGGATGATCATTTCCTATTACTGAGACCTGCATCTCTCTTGCAATTACCTCCTCCTCTACTACTATTTTAACATCGTATAGGAAGGCTTCTTTAAAGGCCTCTTCTAATTCTTCCCTATTTTCTACCCGATTTATACCAACACTGGAGCCTAAGTTAGCAGGTTTTACATAAAGAGGATAGCTGAGCTTTTTTTCAACCATTGAATAGGTTTCCACCTCATCTTCCATCCATTTATGCATTTTGATAGGTATGTATTTTGTTTGAGGAATATTGTGTCTTTCAAATAGATCATGCATTACGATCTTGTCCATTCCGACCGCAGAGGATAGAACTTCGTTGCCTACATAGGGGATATTCATCAATTCTAAAAACCCTTGTATAGTTCCATCCTCGCCTTTTGTCCCATGGAGGGCAGGGATGACTATATTTCTCTCTCCTTCTTTATAATTGCAGGTCAGCAATTTTCCCATGGAACCGATTATACTGTCTGAGGATTCTGAAATCAGCTCCTCGGGTTCCTCTATCTTTTTATTCCACAATCCCAAATTACACCATACCCCTTCCTTAGTTATATATATTGGATAAGCATTATATTTGCTTCTGTCCAAAGAATTAATTATGGCTGAGGCTGATTTCAAGGATACCTCATGCTCCACCGATTCTCCTCCGCACAGTATATAAACATTAGTCTTCATATCGTTTACCTCCTATAAAAATTTGATAGTATTAGCTACTTTATATATTTAATAAATCAGAACCTGTATTGTTTAAGGGGCTCAAAATCTTTTAAAATAAAAAACAATGACCATCCTTTCTAATAGAGCTGATCCGTATAACAAACACTTTAAAAGAGAGCTTGGTCATTGTGGACTCAATTATACCATGCCCGTTTCCATATAATCAATTTTTAACTTCCGTTATTTAACAATTGATTTCATTTCATAAAAAAGATCGGAAAGCTGGATTTTCGGACCCTTCTATTAGAATATAAATTTAAGAAATAGCTTAGTTCATATATTACTTCTTAAAAAGGCAGTTAATATATTATACCCCATATTTAGATGATTTGGGGAAAATTATATTGTGATTTTATAGGAAGATAGGGCTTGTTATATCCATAAACTTATAAAAAAAATAAAGCCGAGATAAACCCAAAGGGTTATCCCGGTTTGAAAAATGTTATTTAAGAACTTTTTTTAATAAGTTGTAATAGTTTTTATAGGCAATTAATTCTATTTCTTCTTTGCTATATCCCCTACATTTCATCTTATCAATTAGATTAGGGATATCAGCCTCCGACACCAAATTCTTTATAGCAATAGATTCGGTTGTCGTATCCGGTAGGCCAATAGTATGTTTGGGTAAAAAGTCACAGAAGTCAAAACCGAAGCCTATATGCTCTATACCTATTAAATTTTTCATATGATCAATATGATCGATTAAGGTATCGATATTTCGTTTTTTCTTATCATCACTCACAAATTCACCTATTGCATTTACGCCTACTAGCCCGCCACTTTCAGCAATTGCTAATAATTGTTCATCATCCAGATTTCTTTTAACTTTGGCAAGTTTTTTAGCATTAGAATGAGAAGCGATAATAGGACCGGAGGCTATTGTCGTAACATCCCAAAAGGATTGTTCATTTAAATGAGAAACATCTAAGAGAATTCCTAATTCTTCTATTTTTGCTATTGCCTTTTTTCCAAGATTGGTTATTCCCCCTTCTCCGTTTACCCCAGCAGCTAGTAGATTTTTTTCGTTCCATGTTAAGGAGACATGTCTTAAACCAATATCATTATAGTATTTTTCTATTAAAGATATATTACTCCCTATGTGAGCTAAACCTTCCATGCCTATTAAAACATTTATTTTGTCATCTTTATTTCCTTTATAAAGGTCTTGATATTCGGTAACAATATTCAATATATCTGCTGCCTCAGAGAATTCATCTTGCATCGATTGAATGATTTGCATAGTTCGTTTTTTAGGATTATTCAAGTATTCTAAATCGGTCCAAATTACCAATATAACCCCGGTAACTCCTGATTTTAGGAAATCTTCATAGTAGTGATTCCTAAAGACATTCTTTTCTCCATTTAATCTGCGTATATTGATATCCGATAATATGTCGGAATGTCCATTGAATATCATGATTACCCCTTCCTAAAAGGCGCATATTGATTAAATAATTAAAGTAGAATATTACCAATAATAATTCCAAAATAATTTCCAACAACATAACCAAATACTGCTACCAATACCGATGGTCCTACTAGAGATGTCCAACCTTTAGCAATGGCCATTGCAGGCGCTGTTGCAGGCCCGCCTATATTGGCATTAGAGGCAATAATAGCTTCCTCTAGATTGAAATTGAATATTTTAGCACCAGCAAATAATATAAGCATATTTACAGCAACTACAATGGCACAGAATACTAGGAGCAATGGTGCTGTTTTAATAATTGCGGGTATGGAAGCTGGAGTTCCTATTACAACCATAAATATAATCATTAGGAACATACCTATTTCCTGTGCACCTTTTATAGAAGAAAAGAAATCGGCTTTATATGTTGCCAAAAGCATCGTTACTGTAGTAAGTATTAAGTACATGTTTCCGAGCAATGAATTAAGCGCTGCAAGAATGGGGTTGCCTGTTGGGATTATTTTTGCGAAAAGGTCTGCAATTTCTATGGATACTGTTACAATGATGACCGAGCTCGCGAAGGCAAAAGCAATATCCTTAAAAGTAACTTCGCTAGTTTTCCATCCATTTGAAGAACCAGGGATTTCTTCATTACTAGGGCTTGACTCTGCCGCTTCAATTTCATCGATTAAGGGGTGATTGAAATGTTTCCTGAAAAAAGTTATTGATGGTATAGAAAGTAAAACAAAGAAATATAAGGCCATTAATAGATTATCAGCAATTGTTGTAGCAGCGACTATTTCGCTTGGAGCGTTAAAGGCATCGGCTAAAGCAACAAAATTAACTCCACCACCTATATAGGAACCTGTCATTATGGTTGCTACATATCCTAAATCGGGAATAAATTTATGCAATGCAAAGAACCCGACAAGTGCTCCTAGAAAAGTTCCAACCGCTCCAATCATAAATACGATTAATAATCTTCCACTTTCTCTCCATATTTTCTTAATATTGCACTCAAAAAGAAGTAGTGGAATGGCTATAGGGATTACATATGTCCACACACTATCATAGACGGGGGATTCTGTAGGTATGATACGCAGATTAGACAAAATTAAAGCTCCAGTTAATGCAATGACCGAACTAGTAACTTTTGAAGCCCATTCATACTTTTGTTCCAAATGAATGCTTACTGCAGCCCATCCAGTTAAAAAAGCCCACAACATCCAGGTTTGATCTGGCTTAATTAAACTTGTCATAAACATCCTCCTTCAGCGAAATGTTAGAAAATTTATTATTTTATAATAATATTATATAATGGCAAACGTTATATGTCAATATACTAAAAACAGTTCACGATATTGAACGTAATTTAGCACATAGTTTTGAAGATGATAATTAAGATGATATAATATAAAACAAATAAATGTTGGGGGTTTATCATGTTTAGCGTAGGATCGGAAATAAGAAAACTAAGAAAATCAAAAAAGATGAGCATTAGACAATTGGCAGATAAATCAGGCCTGAGCACTGGGCTTATTAGTCAGGTAGAGAGAAACAAAGTAGTGCCTTCCATCAATGCAATGTTGAAAATAGTGGAGGCCCTTGACGTTACCATGGGATATTTTTTTGACAGGGAAAAGGATTTATCAGCTATTGTAAGGAAGGATGAAAGACACACTATTGTAACCAATGATGAATCCAGGATATATGAGCTTTTAACTCCCATTGATGGTAGAAAAATTCAATTTGTATTGATAACATTAAAAGGTGGGACTAAAACTAAGGGGAGTGCCATATCCCATGAAGGCGAAGAATGCGGCTATGTTATAAAAGGGAGCATGGCTGTAGTTATTGGGGGGAAAAGATATATTCTACATGAAGGTGATAGTATATACTTTGATAGTTCTAAGCCTCATATATACGAAAGCTACAATGATGAGGAGAGTATATCAATCTGGGCTATGACACCACCTAGTTGGTAACAATGGAAAAGATAGGGGTATATATTGAATGTCCAATGTATTCAATGTGGGAGGCGATAGATATGAACAATAATAGTACAGAAGTAGCTAAGGCGGCTATCAGATTAGCTATATCTACCAGAGGGGAGGAAGGTGATATAATAGATGATTTTAAGGAAAAAGGTATTTTAGGTGCAGCTGTGGACATAGGCGGAGATTTAATCAATTCTATACCCAAGATAATCGAAAGAGCCTTAGTGGCTTCTAAGAAAACAGGAGTCATAAGAGATGCTCATGTTTATGAAGGAGCAGTGGCAGGGGCGGCAAAAGATGCGATTAGTCAGGTTAATCAGAAAGCGCTAGGTTTAAATTTTGGTGGCAAGCTTGGAATTGCAAGGTCAGGAGAGCATATAGTAGTATGCTTATTTATAAGCATAGGGCTGCTACATCTGAACGATTTAGCCATAGCTGTGGGACATAGATCCATTCCTAGGGATGAGGTGTAAGGCCTAGCATAAGGGAAATGATTGGCAATGATTATAAAAGTATTGACAGTTATATATTATATTACTATAATGGTAGTATATATTTTTTATGGTAGCTGCCGAAAGGCAAGGGTAGATAGGTAGGTTGGTAAATTTTAATACTACAATCAAATAATTTTTAGGAGGATGGTAGCATGGTAGGGAAAAAACATCTTACCAGTCTAAGTAAATGCTTAGGCTTAATTTTGTTTTCTTTAATTATCTTATCGTTAGTGGGCTGTTCTGCTAGTGATGAAACGACAACATCTCAGAAAAATTCTCAGGAAGTAATTTCAATAGGAATAAGTCAAATTATAGAGAATCCAGTATTAGACCTTGCACGGGATGGTTTTATCGATGCACTAAAGGAAAAGGGCTATGAAGATGGTGTTAATATAGACATTGACACCCAATATGCCCAGGGAGATATAGCCTTAACTGCAACAATAGCTGAGAACTTTGTTTCGCAAAATAAGGATTTAATCCTCGCCATATCTACCCCATCGGCCCAGTCGGCATTGCAATCTACAGAGGAAATACCTATATTGTTTACTGCGGTGACGGATCCCGTATCGGCGGGCTTGGTAAAGAATATGGATTCGCCAGAGGGTAACATAACAGGAACTACGGACATGGTTCCTATAGAACCTCAACTGGAGTTAGGCAAGACTATATTTCCTGGTTCCAAGAAAGTAGGAGTTCCATATAATACGAGTGAAACCAATTCCCAGGTTCAGGTTGAATTGGCAAAGGAGGCCGCTAGAGGCGTTGGGCTAGAGATAGTGGAGATTCCAATAACCAATTCTTCGGAATTGGAGCCAGCCCTTAGTGCAAAGGTACAAGATGTAGACTTTTTATTCCTTCCATCGGATAACTTAATAGCATCTAGCATGTCTATAATCAGAAAGGTTAGCTTGGACAATAATATAGGCGCTATTGGGGTGGATGAACCAATGGTCAAAGGTGGTGCCCTTGCGTGTGAAGGATTGGATTACTATAAGCTTGGGTATCAAACAGGTCTTATGGCTATTGAGATATTGGAAGGCAATAAAATTAAGGATATGCCTGTAGTGGGAACTGAAGAAACAGAACTTACCATAAATGAGGACATGGTCAATAGCTTGGGAATTACATTACCGGATGATATATTGGAAAATGCCGTAATGGTTGAGGGGGATAACTGATATGAACAGTTTTGTAACCAGTATTATCCAGCAGAGCTTAATATTTTCCATAACGGTGATGGGAATATATATTAGCTATAAGATATTGAAATTTGCGGATCTTTCCGCTGATGGTAGTTTTACCTTGGGTGCCAGCGTATCGGCTATAATGATAACTAAAGGCTTCAATCCCTTTACATCTCTAATCATCTCTATGTTGGTCGGTGCTTTGGCTGGATTGATGACTGGTATATTGAATGTTAAATTGAAGATACAGGATATACTTTCAAGCATTTTGGTTATGGTGGGGCTCTATTCTATAAACCTTAGGATGATGGGGGGGAAGGCAAATCTTCCCCTGTTCAATCATGATAGCCTATTTACAGGTAGAAATCCATTATTTATACTATCTATTGTAACCTTACTCTGTGCCATATTTTTTACGATATTCTTCAAAACTAAATTAGGTTACCTGCTAAGAGGCATAGGGGATAACGAAAACATGGTAATATCTTTAGGAATCAATATTGGGAGCATAAAGATATTTGCTCTAGCCCTATCTAATAGCTTTATAGCTTTATCTGGGAGTATAATGGCCCAATATCAGGGATTTAGTGATATCAATATGGGCACCGGAACGATGATTATGGGGCTTGCATCCATAGTTATAGGGAGTAGTATATTTGAGAGGATAGGGTTTTTCAATTCTAGCATTATATGTATAGTGGGAACCTTACTATATAGAACTAGCATAGCGTTGAGTCTAAGAATAGGATTTAACCCCAGTGACCTAAAGCTTATAAGCTCCATAATAGTTGTAATTGTGTTATCTATTGGCAATACCGGAGAATTCTTTACTAGAAGAAGGCGGAATAATTTAAAGAAATCGGATATTGAGAGTTCCACTACTTTAGGAGAGGCTGGTGGTGGAAATGCTTAAGCTAAGTGGGGTATCTAAAACATTTAATAAAGGTAGCATAAATGAACAGGTAGTATTCAATAACTTCTCTATGGATATAGATGAAAAGGATTTTATATGTGTATTGGGCAGCAATGGAGCGGGCAAATCCACTCTTTTAAATATAATCTCTGGTAAGGTTCGGGCAGATGGGGGAAACATAATATTGAAAGATAGGGATGTGACCCATGATACAGAACATGAAAAGTGCAAAAATATATCTAGAATATTTCAGGATCCATCACTGGGCACCAATCCATCTATGACCATATATGAAAACCTATCAATGGCTAAAAATAAAGGCAAAAGGTTTGGATTATCCTTTTTAATAGATAGGAAAGATGAGGAATATTTTAAGGAATTGTTGAGTACTCTTCACCTTGGTTTGGAAGATAAGTTGTACACTCCAGTATCCCAGCTGTCAGGAGGACAGAGACAATCATTGGCTTTGATTATGGCCGTAATTGGGGAGCCTGACCTATTATTACTTGATGAGCATACTGCAGCTTTAGACCCTAAAACCAGTGAGATTGTGATGGGCATTACAAGGGATATAGTGGAGGAGAAGGGCTTAACTACTATTATGGTAACTCATAACGTAGATCATGCTATAAGATATGGCAATAGGCTGGTAATGCTTCATAGGGGAAATAAGATAGTAGATATATCTGGAGAGAAAAAAAACACTTTGACCAAGGAAAAGCTGCTAACATTGTTTAAGGATATGGATGATAAATCCTTGTTTAGTTAAGATACGGGATCGGATTGGGACACTCCCTAAATCCGATCCTTATTTTATGTATTAATATTAATATTTAAAGGTGTTCACTAGCTTAAATGGTGTGGACAGAATATATATTTTTATAATAGCGATGATTTTTCAACACTGACTAGGAGAGGATTAAAAGGGTATTGTATAGTTAATGATAGGGGGTGTTTTTAATGGGGTGCAGTAGCTGTAATTCGAAAGGAAAAGAGAGGCTTTGTATGGAGATAGTTCCCATATTCAATTCCTTAGATTATCACGAAATGATGGAGGTAGCTAGGATAATCACTAGCAAGAAATACCAAAAAGGTGAAATGATATATATGACAGGGGATAGGGAGGATAGAATATTTGTGATTCATAAGGGAAAGGTTAAGATAACTAGGTTGTCTGATTCGGGTAAAGAACAGGTAATTAGAGTTCTTGGACCTGGAGACTTTATGGGAGAGTTGTCCCTTTTTACCAATAGTGCCATGAAGGATAATGCTGAAGTCTTGGAGAAAGCTAGCCTGTGTATAATAGATGGGGATAAATTGAAAGGGCTAATGATGAAATACCCTACCATAGCCCTTAAAGTATTGGAGGAATTGAGTATTAGGCTGGAAAAAGCAGAGAATTTAATTGAACACCTAGGGATTCATAATGTGGAGACTAGGATTGCAAATGCACTATTAGATATGGCAGAAGGTGGGGAAGTGATGTTGAAGATGAGTAAGCGGGATTTGGCATCCTATATAGGCATGAGCCAAGAGACATTAAGCAGAAAATTATCCTATTTTCAAGAATTGGGCTTAATAAAGTTGATAGGTCATAGAAGGATAGTGATATTGGACGAAGAGGGTTTAAGTGGAATAGTATAGGGATAACTTAATAAGGATGATATAATCAGGGGGATCGGATTTAAGAATAAGAAGGCAGCAGCTTTCGGTTCCTATGGGTGGAGAGAAAGCTATAGCTAAATGTATGGAGTATGGTAGGGATTTTTCAATTATATGGATTTTTCTATTGCAAAGGAGCCGAAACTATGCTAGAATGTTCACATGCTGTGGACAAAGGTACACTGCATGGGCACAGAGGGGAGATAAAATATGAATGATGGTAGCAACGATACGCGTTATATAGTGGATAGAAGAATTTTACCCATAGTATTATTGAAGACTATAGAAGCGAAGGAGTTATTGAAAAAGGGAAAGGCTAGTACTGTCCATGAGGCAGTAGAGATGGTGGGAATGAGTAGAAGCGCTTATTACAAATATAAGGATTATATATTTCCCCTATATGAGATTAACAAGGGAAGGATTATAACTATTCATCTACTATTAAGTCATCGTAAAGGCATATTATCCAAGGTATTAAGCGAGCTTGCAAAATTTAGGGCTAATATTCTTACCATCAATCAGAGCATACCTATACATGGCGTAGCTAATGTAACCATAGCTATAGAGATTCAAGAACTGACGATAAAGATACAGGCTCTTTTATCGAAACTGGAAAAGATAGAAGGGGTCAATGAGGTTAATCTTTTAGCTAGGGAATAAAATATATAAATATTATGGAGGGTTGTATATGGGAAAGGTTAAAATAGGATTGTTGGGAATGGGAACTGTTGGGTCAGGAATATGGAATATATTGAAAACCAATAGGGATGAGATACTTAGAAATTGCGGCTATGAGGTGGAGGTGTCTAGGATACTTGTCCAGAATTTAAATAGGAAAAGGGATGTGGATGCTCCTGCGGACCTGTATACCGATGATTTTCAGGATATTTTAGAAGATGACGAGATAGAGATTGTGGTGGAGGTAATGGGCGGTATAGAGCCGGCAAGGGAATACATATTAAGAGCTATGGAGGCCAATAAGCATGTGGTTTCTGCCAACAAGGCTTTAATCGCTAGTCATGGCAAGGAAATATTTGAGAAGGCCAAATCCAAAAATGTAATGTTCCTATATGAAGCAAGCGTTGCCGGTGGGATACCTGTGCTATCTACCATAAGGGAGAGTTTAGCAGGCAATAAAGTGGAAGAGGTAATGGGAATAGTAAATGGAACTACAAATTACATTTTAACCAAGATGGCTAAGGATGGGGTTGATTTCGATAGCGTATTGAAAGAGGCCCAGGATAAGGGGTATGCTGAGTTAGATCCTACTGCGGATGTAGAAGGATATGATGCAGCACATAAGTTGACCATATTAGGTTCTTTATCCTTTGGAGCAAATATAGATTTTTCCAGTGTATATAGAGAAGGGATAATCAACATTACGCCTACAGACATAGAATATGCTAAAGAATTGGGTTATGCTATAAAGCTTCTAGCAATAGGCAAGGATAGGGGTGGGGATATAGAGATGCGGGTTCATCCAACTTTTATACCTTTAGACCACCCACTAGCATCGGTTGGGGATGTATTTAATGCCGTATTTTTAAAGGGAAACGCGGTAGGAGATCTGATGTTTTATGGTAGGGGTGCAGGGGACATGCCCACTGGTAGTGCAGTGGTAGGTGACATCATGGATATAGTAAAGAATAAGGATAATATATATTATGCTTCCAATTCTGTAGATGAAAAGACTGTAAAGCCTATGGAGGAAACGGTTTGTAAATACTATATAAGGATAATGGTAAAGGATAAGCCAGGGGTGCTAGGTAAGATTGCATCTAAATTTGGTGAAAGCAATGTAAGCCTATCGTCGGTAATTCAAAAGGGAAGGAAGACCCCTACAGTATCATTGGTGTTTATTACTCATAATAGTAAGGAGGGCAATATAAGAAAGGCTATGAACAATATATTATCAATAGATGAGGTAGTGGAGATAGCCAATCTAATAAGGGTAGAGAATGGAGTAGATGAATAAAAAGGTAGCTCAACCTACCTTTTTATTCCGATAACAATCTTTTTTCTCCTTTTATCTGTTGGATTGGTGCTATATTTTGAGAAAATTCTAAAGTACCCATATACGTTCCATCTTTATCTCTTATGGCAAAGTAGGAAATTAGCACATATAGGTCCCCCATTTTAATCCAAAATTTCTCACTATCTTTTTTGCCCGATTTAAAATCATTCAATATACTTTCCACAATATCAACGCTAGCTGGGGGGTGGCAATTTTGAACGGTTCTCCCTATAACGGCTTTAGTACGGGGAAATATTCTTTCATCCCCCTTTGAAAAATATTTAACTACATCGTTTTCGTCTATAAAGGTCATTTCTACCGGCATATGATTGAATATGGCATTTATCTCCCTAGGGGTAAGGGAACCGGCATCAAATTGTACACTACCAGCTTCCAGATCATCTTTTAGAGGCTCATCAGATGTTCGTCTTAGTTTCCATTCCACATCTGGCGATATTATAGCATAGCCTATTTCATCGGATTCATCGTAAATAGTAATCCATTCATCCTCGGTTAAGGTCTCTAGGGCCATGGGAAACAATATTTTTTCCTCTTTATATATCATCTCCTTTATTTCATGCACTGTATCTTCGATCTTTTTCACCACCTCGTCCTTATTTCCCTTGTAATTTGTTAGCATCAATTTAATATCCTTCAACGAGGCCCTTATTTCATCATCTACTCCCCACATAACCTGTGGGGGTGCTGTAATTCCGTATCTCTCCAAATAGGGAAATATTAAATTTTCTTTCCTACTATAATGCTTATCGATATCCCATAGCAGATTGATATCCTCTACTAGGGAAATTATATTTTCCTTTGAATCTTTTTCCTTAAACTTCTCAACATTGGAGTTCAGATTGCTATCTATATGCTTCTCAATAGCTCGATTTTCTCCCTTAAATGTATGGATTGGATGTCCAGGTATTTCCTCCGGATGATGGATTTCTTCTATGGAACCTTTAAACACTGCTGCGTGCACATTACATAGATGCTGTATTTCCTCAATAGGCAGCCCTTCTTTAACTAGCTGGGTTTCCATAGCGGAAATCTCCGATGGGGAAACGCCCTCTATCGCTTCAGCAAACTTTTCTTTTACCTCCTCCACAGTTTTACCAGCATGTAATTCTCGTATAACCTCTTTTAAAATCTTTTGCCTATATTCCCTATTATTGATAAGCTCACTCATATTTATCACCTCATAATCTTACTTTATTTTTTGTTCTAGCTCACCAATGAAGCTTAAATATTTATCTTGTACCCCCTTCTCCCCAGCAGTTAGATCTACTTGTGCACAGCGTTTATCGATCTCTGTTTTGATATCATCGGCTAACAGATTATTTGCAAATCTATATAGGGCATTATTTTCCTTTTCGATATGTCTATCTAATAGATCGGTATAGGCAATGGCATTTGCAATAATATCTAGCCTTGCCTCATCATTGCCTAATCTGTATTTCTCCAGGGCTTTTTCTAAATTTGAAGTATAGAGACGGGATAGATCATGTTCTATAAGCATTCCGGTAATGGCACCATTATTAGCTAACTTGGGCACCTGCTCTCCTAAGATTTTAAACAGTATATCCTCTTCTTTAGCATGGTGAAGCCCATCTGAATAGTTTCTGATAAAATCTATAATCTTATAGAAATCTTCATAATCTATATCATCGTCATTCATCACCCTATAACAATACCTTCTTATTACCTTTAACATCTTTCGGATATTTTCGTGCTCCTCTATCATAATATTTACAGCCTTCAATAAAATCCCCCCAATGCTATCTCTTATCATACTACCTATATATTACCCAATGAGATGATAATAAAATCAAGTAATTAAGCCATCGCGTTTTTTTAACAGTTCCATATCCACTATTGTAATGGAACGAGAATCATAATCGATGAGCCCATCTTCTTTCATCTTTCTTAGCTCTCTAAATAGGGAAGGCCTCTGTATGCCAAATCTTTCAGCTAATTCCTTCTTAGAAACCTGCAGTTTAATTACAGGGCTATTTTGAAGGTGGTATTCATAGGTTAGAAATTCTATTATCTTATCCCTGATGGTCTTCATGGATATAAACTTTATCTTATTTGTGAGTATTAAAGCTTTACTGGACAGAGTTTCTAAGAATTTGATAAGAAAATTCCTATCGTTTTGACATAGATTTAATATTAGTTTCTTATTTATATGTAAGACTGTGGACTGGGTGTTGGATATTACGGTCATAGGATATTGATTAGCTTTCGAAAAAGCGAGATTGGCCCCCATTATATCCCCAGTGGTGTAGGTTGCAATAGTCAATATACCTCCATTTTCATCTATTTTTTGAATATGCACGCTTCCGCCTAATACAATATCTATCGTATTGCAAACTTCATTTTGTAAATAGATTATAGAGTCCCTTTCGTAATCTTTAATCTTATAATAATCCTTTATAAATAAAGTTGATATATCATTTGGAGAAAATTGATTAAATAAATGCGTATGGCTGATTAAATTCTTATAGTGTTCGATGCCCATAAAAAAACCTCCTAAAAGTAACCATGAGGCTGTTACTTTAATACCAGCTTTTGTTGCATTTCCGCTAGTTGGTTCTATGGTAGATATGGGAGCAAGCATAGTTCCATCGGTAGCATTTTTAACAACTTTAACTATGGTGGGGCTTGTTACCTTTAACTTAGAAAGCCAGGAATTTGGCAAGAGATTTACCATTGCAAGAAATAGCATAAGTTTTGTATTTGCTATGTTGATTGCATTGGCTATGGGGGTAATACTATGCTGAAGAGATTAAAGAAAAATAGCTTTTTAGTATTTGTAGCTATCGTATACATTGGATTGTTCGCTATTAATGGGGAGAAAGCAATCCTATCCATAAAAAATAGCGGTTATTATATCAAGGAGATGCTTACGGTTATGCCGTTGGTATTTTTACTCACCGCATTGATAGATACTTGGATACCCCAGGAAACAATAATGGATTATCTGGGGGATGAATCGGGGTTAAGGGGCTCCTTTATATCAATATTCCTTGGTAGTGTTTCTGCAGGACCAATATATGCCGCTTTTCCCGTATGTAAGACTTTATTGCAAAAAGGAGCAAGTATATCTAATATTGTAGTAATCTTGAGCTCGTGGGCGGTAATAAAGATACCCATGCTAGCCAATGAAGCCAAGTTTTTAAGCCCAAAGTTTATGGCTGTAAGATGGATTTTTACCACTATTGGCATAATCATAATGGGATATATGGTATCTAAGGTGGTGAAAAGGGATGATATACCCATAGAAGAAAAAGCGATTGAACTTGGGAAGATCCTAATCAAAGAGGAGTATTGTATTGGTTGTGGGATATGTGCCAAGATGGCTCCTGAGCATTTCAAAATCGAAAATAATAAGGCTATAATAATAGATGAAAATATTCATGGCGAAATAGATGGTGATGTAGATAAAGCTGAACAAAAATGTCCCACAAAGGCCATAGAGGTTGGTAGAGCAAAAGAGTTCGAATCCGATATCCATAGGGAGATAATTGAGGAAGGTTAGATTGATATCCATTTATTCTTATAAGCAGGAAAACCGAATTAAATTTAGTCTCCCTGCTTATATCTTATATTTCCAATATTCTGTTGCCATTTTCCCCCTCCATAGACAACAAAACCGGTTATATCTGCTAGAATCCACCCAATAGGAATGGACCACCAGATTCCCTTTGCCCCAATGGACGGGATTGAGGATAATATATATGCTAGTAGAACGCGAGTACCTAAGGATATTATGGTAAGTATGACTGACATATGAAGGCTACCAACGCCTCTATAAAAGCCATAGAACATAAATAGAAAACCAATCAATACGTAAAACATTCCTACCACGGATAGATAGTCTATTCCAGTTTGGATTACCATTGTTTCTGTGGGATCAACGAATATTTTCATAAAGAAACCTGATAGAGAAATAATTATAATGGATGAAATTGTACAGAATACTATGATTATCCTTACAGCAGCTTTAAATCCCGTTTTCACCCTATCAATCCTTTTAGCGCCCACATTTTGGGCCACATAAGTAGAAAAAGCATTGCCAAAGTCTTGGACGGGCAGATAGGCAAGGGAATCCACTTTAACTGCTGCCGTATATGCTGCTATGACATCGGCACCAAAGGTATTAACAATACCTTGAACCATCACCATTCCAAAAGACATGATAGATTGTTGCATACATGATAGCAGGCTATATTTCATTATAGTTGGAAATAGTTTTTTATCAAAAATAAATTCTTCTTTAGACATTTTGAGCATGGGTATTTTGATAAATGTATATATGATGCATAGTATAGAGGACGTGGCTTGAGCAATAACGGTAGCATATGCAACTCCGGGAACTCCCATATTGAATTTTATAACAAATAGAAGATCGAGCACTATATTTATAATAGAAGCCAAGATTAAAAAATAAAGAGGGGTTTTAGAGTCGCCTAAAGCCCTTAAAAGAGCAGCTGAGCCATTGTATAAAAATATAAATATCAATCCACCAAATATGATGCGCAGATAGGTGGTGGAATCTGCTAATATTTCATCCGGAGTTTGAATTAGGATTAAAAGTTTTTCAGCAAATATAAGGGTTATAGCGGATATAAAGATGGTAAGTAGTAACATGAAAATAAAGGATGTTGAAATCGTTCGTTTCAAATTATCATAGTCTTCCGCACCAAAGTATAGGGAGATCACTATAGAGCTTCCTATACAAAGGCCAATTATGACCAGGGTAATAAAATTCATAAGGGAGAAAGAGCTACCTACAGCTGCCAATGCATCCTTACCAATAAATCTACCCACAACTATGGAATCTACCATATTGTATAATTGTTGAAAAATATTTCCCATAAGCATTGGAAAAGCAAATCTTAGCATTAGTTTAGTGGGATTGCCAGTTTTCATATCAACTACCATATTAAATATTCTCCTTTACGATGAAATAATATGCTTTATTATTGCTTCCACATTAAATCCTATTTATGGTACCATATATGATAGGATATGTATAATATTAATTACATTGGAAATGTATATGTTTTTCATATAGGAGGATTTGGGGGTATGAATATAAGACAATTGAAATACTTTATTGCTATTGCAGAGGAAGGGCAAATTACTGCAGCTGCAAGGAGGTTACATATGACTCAACCACCTTTGAGTCAACAATTAAGGGGAATGGAAGATAAATTAGGAGTAAAACTGGTAACCAGGAGAGGCAAGAGCTTAGAATTAACTGAGGCGGGGAAAGCACTTTATAGAAATGCTTTAAAGATAGTCGGACTAGTAGAGGAATCCAACATGGAGATTAGGGAAATAGGCAAGGGCATGAGAGGCAAACTAGAAATCGGCGTAAATACGCTTTCATATCATAGAATGCCTAGTTTACTCAGGGCTTTCCAAAGTAAATATCCTGATATATCCTATAAGGTTCAACAAAATGAATCAGGCCAACTTTGTAAATTACTTAAGGATAGGTCTATAGAGTTGGCCATTGTCCGATTGCCAGTAGAGCTAAAGGGATTATCCATCTTATATTTTAGGCCGGAACCCTTTTATTTTGTAATAGCCGAAGATTTGAATATCCCTTCTAATAGGATATCCTATGAGCAGATTCAAAAATACCCGCTTATAATACCTAGTACAGAAGGGTTAGGTCTCTATAATATGATAATAGAACGATTTTCAAATGAGGGATATCAAGCCAATGTGATTTGTGAGTGTTCAGACATATTAACCCTATTGGAATTGGTCTCATCAGGTTTCGGTGGTACCATTATTCCGGAGATCATAATAAAAACCTATGATAGATACGATATGAATGCATATAGGATTGATGATAAAGAATTTACTACTTGCTCAGGTTTGATATGGTTAAGGGATCGATATTTATCCCAAGCATCGAGGAACTTTATTAAGCTATTGAAGGAAAAATATCCAGAAGATATATCGTATTGATAAATACTAGACCTTTAACACCTACCACCCTTTATGCATAGAATATAGTGCAGGTAGATAACAGAAAGGGAAAGGTGATTATTATGAATCAAGATTATAATATAAAGCAAAGATGTCCGGCTGGAAGCTTTGCCCATACTATTCGATATGGGGATACTCTATATCTATTGGCCAATAGATATAATACGACGGTAGAGGCTATTATGGCGATAAATCCAGGAATTGATCCCCATAGGCTTCGGATAGGTCAAGTTATATGTATACCTTCAGCTATGCCGCCTACAAGACCCCCTTGTTCAAATGGATTTTATTATACAATAAAAGCGGGGGATACCTTCTATAAGTTAGGTCAGCAGTTTGGCGTAAGCGTAGATGCAATAATGAGAGCTAATCCAGGAGTGGATCCAAATAGGCTTCAGATAGGTCAGGTTATATGTATACCTACGCATACAACCCCTACCCCTCCATGTCATAATGGATTTCATTATCAAGTAAGGGCTGGAGATACTTTCTATATATTGAGTCAACGATATAATGTAAGCGTAGATGCGATAATGAGGGCTAATCCGGGGGTGGATCCAAACAGGCTTCAAATAGGGCAAATAATATGCATACCGGTTCATTAGTGCGAATAAAAGAGGAGCTGTTTTGCTCCTCTTTTATATTTGAACACATTTATCTTTCCTGCATAGTATATAGTGCAGATAAATATATGAAAGAAAGGTGATTTCTATGACGGAGAAAAAGGATGTTAAAAGGAGATGTCCTAGTGGAAGCTTTCCTTATACAATCAAATCTGGGGATACATTGTATCTACTGGCCCGTAGATACAATACGACCGTAGAGGCAATTATGAAAATAAATCCTTGTATAAAGCCTGATAATCTTCAAATAGGCCAAGTAATATGCATACCCGGTCCTGTTACCCCAACGCCACCATGTCCTAACGGCTTTCTTTATACGGTGAAATCTGGGGATACCTTGTATAAGCTAGGTCAACAATTTGGCGTAAGTGTGGATGCAATAATGAAAGCTAATCCAGGGGTAGATCCAAATAACCTACAGATAGGCCAAGTAATATGTATACCGCAAGTGGCACCGCCAATGCCACCAATACCATCATGTCCTAACGGCTTTCTTTATACGGTGAAATCTGGGGATACCTTCTATAAGCTAGGTCAACAATTTGGCGTAAGTGTGGATGCAATAATGAGAGCTAATCCAGGGGTAGATCCAAATAACCTACAGATAGGCCAGGTAATATGTATACCGCAAGCGGCGCCGCCAATGCCACCAATGCCACAGTTACCACCGTGTCCCAATGGATTCTACTATACAGTGAAACAAGGGGATACCCTATATACAATTGGACAACATTTTAATGTTAGTGTACAGGCGATTATGAATGCTAATCAAGGGGTAGATCCATACAATCTGCAGGTGGGGCAGGTAATATGCATTCCTAGGAAATGCGTTGTATTTTGCTTTTAGTATATGGAAATGGGACTTTAGATTTAGAAGGCCTGGGCAACCAGGCTTTCTAAATTTACCCGAATAGGATATAATTAAAAGCGATAGAATTATTCATAAAGGAGGGTTAGTATGGACAAGTACACTTTGCACAGGAATGAATCCCTTTTGTTTATAATTGATGTTCAGGAGAGATTGGCCCCTGCTATGAAGTATGAAGACAGAGTTGTTGAAAACGTTAACACTTTAATTCATACAGCCAATGAAATGGACATGCCTATACTGGTTACAGAACAATATCCTAAAGGCCTAGGGCCTACAGTAGCTGAGATTAGCAATGGTTTAAAGGAAGCACAGGTCTTTGAAAAGGTTCTATTTTCAGCCTGTACTGATGAGGTTGTTCGGGCCTTGGGGGAGGAGAAAAGGGAAAAGATTATAGTGGTGGGAATGGAGACCCATGTCTGTGTACTTCAAAGTGTAAGGGAATTATTGAAATTAAATTATGATGTATTTGTGGTATGCGATGCTGTATCTTCAAGATTTGAGGAAAATCATAGGAATGGATTAGATTTGATGGGAGATATGGGAGCTGTAATTACCAATACGGAAACCGTGCTTTTTGATCTATTGAAAAGGGCTGGTACACCTGAGTTTAGGGCTTTAAGTAAGTTGATCAAATAGGTGGCTATAAGGAATTAAAATCTCTATGCTATTCTGTGTTAGAGGGGGAGGGATTTTATGTCCAAGTATAAAGGGGAAATGGGGAATGAAAAATCATCTGATGAGTTTAAAGGTAGATCTATAAATACCAATATATTAATAATATTAGTGGTATTCTTAAGTATATCGATGCTATGCACTACGTATTTTTCCATAAATAACGGGCGAATAGCCTTGTATGAACAGTTGGATGAAAGTGCAGACAGGATTTCCGATACACTAATAAATGAGCTCATGACCATGGAGAAGATAGAAGAAGATGTAGACTCCATATTGGATCAATATATAGAGAATTTAGCACATTTTCTTAGGTATAAGGAAAGCTATTCAAATGAGGAGTTGGAACAGCTTTCGAAGGAAACTGGGGTAGCGGAAATAAATATTGTAGATAAAGATGGAATAATAGTATATTCAAATTTAAAGGGAAATAGAAATGATACATATGATGAAGAACACCCAGTTATGAGGATATTAGCTGGCGAAACCGATAAGGTGATCGAAAATATACGGCAAAGCATACATGATGATTTTTATTATAAATATGGGGAAATCAAATCGGATTTTGGAGTAGTTCAAGTAGGATTAAGGGCCGAAGAGATTATGGAAATGAAAAGGAATTTAAGGTTAGAGAGGGTTATAGACGAGATAGTTAATAGGGATTCTATAGATCATGTAGTATATATGGATGAAGAATTTAATATTAGATATGATAGTAGGGGGGAAGGGGCAGAGGTTATTCTTGATGATGAGATTAAGGAACAATTGGCTAATCGGGAGATATATAGAGAAATCACGCGAGATGAAGAATTGGGCAAGGAAACTTATAATGTGTATATTCCATACAGTGGAACTATAGGGGGACTTGGAAATGGAGAAGATGTGGAAACTACAGGAACTGCCCAAAAAGTGGATGGAATATTTTGCATTGCACTATCCTTAGATGATGTAAATCAGGCAATTAACAATATGAGGATGCAAGGATTGATTATAGGTGGAATTATCTTATTATCATCTCTCTTTGCATTGGCTGTAAGTATGAGACGTCAAATTACAAATCCCATATTGGCACTGGACTCTCTTGTAGGAAGGATTTCGGCCCTGGATTTAACAGAGGACCCAGACTATGAGACATTGAAGCAGAATAAGACTGAATTGGGATATATGGCTGAAAACATCAATCGGATGAGGGAAAATTTGTATTCCATAATTAAGGGCATTACCGAACAATCAGCTTATCTTTTAGATTTTTCAAAGGATCTATTTACCAGTACTACTGAAAGTACCAGCTCGATAGATGAGGTAACCAGGGTGATGGAGGAGTTGTCCAATGGTGCCTATGAGCAGGCTAGGGAATCTAGCGAAGGATTTGAAAAGATGAATCAACTAGCCGATAAATTTGAAGAAGCACTGGATGGCTCTAAGCTGCTGGAGGAATATGCCGAAAAAACTTCCAGAGTTAACAAGGAAAATGTAGAGATTTTAACCGAGTTAAAAAATATTATATCCGATAACAATATGGTTATGTCGGAGATATCTACCAAAATACTATCTCTATCGGAAAAATCCAATTCCATAAAAGATATTGTTAATACTGTAAATTCGATAGCTGAGCAGACCAATCTACTTGCATTGAATGCAGCTATTGAGGCTGCAAGAGCAGGGGATGCAGGTAGGGGATTTGGAGTAGTGGCAGATGAGATCAGAAAACTAGCAGAGGAAACCCATGAGGCGACCGGTGTCGTGGAAAATATAATAGAGGAAATAAGCGATGAAATAGATATAACTAGGGAGGAAATGGATAGGGCCAACGATACCCTGGAGAGATCCAATCATGTGGTAGAGGAAACATTGGGATCCTTTGACACCATACAGGAAGCTGTAGCAAATACACTAGAGCAGATAAACAAACTAACGCTGAGTATAGATAGCGTAGGGGTTCAAAAGGATGAGGTGGTATTATCCATCAAATCTATTACATCCATTGCTCAGGAATCCTCCGCTTCTACGGAGGAAGTTACAGCAGCTATGGAGGAGCAGCTAGCAACTATGGAGGAGATAGCAAATATGACCCAACAGTTGAGTAAGATGGCAAACGATTTAGAAAAAGCGGTGGACAGCTTTAGTTTAGAATCGAAAGTAGAATAGGTAAAAAATTCATAATGGTATAAAACAAGCCTTCAAATGAATATTTGAAGGCTTGTTTTATACCGATTAGAATATATTATCCGTGTAACTTCTTTGTAACGATTTTTCTACGAATTGCGGCTATATTATATTATATAATTCATGCTATGTGATAAGATCCACAGGAGGAGGGTATTGATATGGCTAAAAAGATTATAGGTTTTGCACTACTGTTGACGATAATAATAGGCTTTTATTCTGTGGGGTGTGATTTACAGGGGGAACGCCCAATAGATGTAGCAGATGATGAATACTCCTCTGAGGAGATGGAAAAGATCGACCATGATATTGAAGGGGATATTATGAGTTATTATGATAGTATAATAAAAGGGGATAATGAACCTTATATACTCATAAGATTTATAGATAAAAACATAAAAACGGCCACAGGCGATGAAACTGCGGAGATGCTTTTAAAGTTGGAAGCAGTCCAAGAAAAATATATAGATCGATATGTAGATCAACTATTTACAGAAGGATATCAGATGGAGCTTCTAAGTTTGTCTGAGATCCCACGGGGAGAGAATGATACAAAAGGGATTAAGATCCTAGATGAGCTATTTTTTGATGAGAGCAAGGTGGATGAGATTAAGAATGGAGATCTGAAGGACTTGATACAAAAGCTTATAGAAGGTAAATATAGGCTTATAAATTTGGAAGGTGCCTTTTATCCGATAATAGATTATGAAGAATTAGCAGCTTATGAAGAATATGTGACGGAGGAGATAGGGGAATATATTCGCATAAGGGCTTTGGAATCTAAGGAGCCAATAGCATTGGATGCGGAGCTGATCGTAACATTTGATCAGCTATCGCAAAGGCTTATAGATATGGAAAACTATATGATAAAATATCCAAAAAGCAAGAAATATGATAAGATATTAGAGCTATATGAGGAATATTTAGATGGTTATCTTGCAGGCCTACCCAATAGTCCTATATATGATTATGAAACGAAGATTATAAGGGAGGATGTTAGAGGTAGCTATGAACGTCTCATGCTGGATGAGAATGTGAACATATCCCAGGTAGTAGCAAAATATATGGATATAATAGAGGAGAATGGAAATAAGATCGATAATAGCGTATTATCAAAGGTATCAAAACTTAAAAAGGAAGCTATCGATAAGTTGAGAAAATAGTAATATATTACAATTTTATTCCCTGCCATTGTGGATATACTATATTGGATATATATTAAATATAGAAGTCCATAATGGAGTGATAGAATGAAATTAAATAGGAATTTTTACTCAAGGGATACTATAACGGTTGCAAAGGAATTGTTGGGAAAGACCTTGGTTCACAATATGAGTGGGAAACTATTGAAGGGTAAAATTGTAGAGACGGAAGCCTACCTTGGGCTCAAGGATAAGGCAGCTCATTCCTATGGGGGCAGAAGAACAAAGAGGGTAGAAACTATGTATGGACCGCCGGGAACCGCTTATGTATATATAATATATGGGATGTATCATTGTCTTAATATACTTACAGTTAAGGAGGGGGTTCCAGAAGGGGCGCTTATTAGGGGCATAGAGCCTTTAGAGGGCATAGACTGGATGGCGATAAACCGATTTCAAAAACCCTTTGAGGAGCTAACAAAAAATCAAAGGAAAAACCTAACCAATGGGCCGGGTAAATTATCTATTGCGCTACAAATAGATAGGAGCTTCGATGGTATAGATCTTTGCGGGGATATATTATATTTAGAGGGCGGATCTGATGAAAGGTTTACCATTGTGGAGACGACTAGAATAGGCATAGATTATGCTGAAGAGGCTAGGGATTTTCCCTATAGATATTATATCGAGGGAAACCCATATGTATCCAAAGTATGATGTGAATCGTGGTAGGGATTTTATGTATACGGCTAAATAGATAAGAGTAAAGGGTGTTGGAGACTAATGACTCGATCTGATACAAGAAGGGATAGAAAAAAGGAACATATAGAACATTATTTAAAGTCAACTTACAGGAACAATACTTTGTTTGAACACATATATATAGAACATTGTTCATTGCCAGAGCTAGATTTTGGCGAGGTAGATACATGTACCGATTTTTTAGGTAAGACTATAGGACACCCCATAATGATAAATGCTATGACTGGAGGAACCAACTTTTCCCGGGAAATAAATAGAGAATTGTCAAAAATAGCGAAAAAGCATAATATTCCCATGGCGGTAGGTTCCCAAACCATAGCTTTGGAGGATGGGGATAGTCATAAATCATTTAAAATAGTTAGGGATACCATGGGGGATAACGGAGTTGTATTGGCTAATCTAAGCGGCCATGCTTCTATAGATGAGGTTAAATATGCAATAGAAATGATTGAAGCAGATGGCATTCAGATTCATTTAAATCCGGCACAGGAGTTGACTATGAGGGAGGGAGATAGGAAGTTTAAAGGTATTTTAAACAATGTAGAAAACATAGTTAGTCATATAGACAGGCCGGTCATAGTAAAAGAGGTGGGATTTGGGGTATCTGGGGATGTAGCTAATAGGTTATATGAAGTAGGAGTGAGATATATAGACATATCTGGCAAAGGAGGAACCAATTTTATAGAGATAGAGGATAAAAGGAATGATAAAATAGATTTTTCTGATATCTATTGCTGGGGTATTCCTACCGCCCTTAGCCTGATTCAATGTAGAAGTATTAGTAGGGATTTGAAACTGATATCTAGTGGTGGAATAAGGACTAGTTTAGATATATTGAAATCGTTGGTATTGGGGGCCGATATGGTAGGGATAGGTGGAATGATTTTAAGGAAATTAATTGAGGACGGTTATGATGCGGCAGATAGTTACATAGAGGGTTTAATATATAAACTGAAGATATTGATGTTATTGACGGGAAGTAAAGATCTAGATGCATTGAAAAAGGTTCCCTATAAGGTGAAAGGGGAACTGAAGGATCTTTTAGTATAGGAAATGATATTTTATTATATCAATATATGCTACCATCTATATTTGTAAAAAGGCATAATGTATAATATAAAGGTAGAATATATGATCAGGATGTGAATAGATGAAAGCGGATATAGTGAGATTATTAAAATCTAATAATGACTTTATATCCGGGGAGGATATTAGTCAAAAGTTTGGGGTAAGCCGATCGGCTATATGGAAGTACATGAACATATTAAGGGAGGAGGGGTATGAGATAGAATCGGTTCCTAGGAGGGGATATAGGCTTATACACTCTCCAGACATACTAACCCTTGAGGAGATAGAGGAATATCTAAATACGGATTTTATAGGTAGGAATATTTTGTATTACAATAGCCTATCCTCTACTAATACAGAAGCAAAGGAAGTTGCTAAGAAGGTGGAGGAGGGCACCATAGTTGTAGCTGAAGAGCAAACCAAGGGAAGGGGAAGGCTTGGAAGAGGCTGGGTATCCCCAAAGGGTAAGGGTATATGGATGAGCCTCATATTAAAACCTAAGATGTCCCCGCTGAAGGTTGCTAAGATAACGTTGATAGGAGCAGCAGCGGTTAATTTAGCTCTAAAAGATATGGGAATAAGGTCCTATATAAAATGGCCAAACGATATAATTATAGATAATAGGAAGGTGTCTGGCATCTTAACGGAGATGAATTGTGAGTTGAATATGATAAGCCATGTAATTATGGGGATGGGCATAAATATAGGACTAGATAAACGGGACTTAAGTAATCAGTTAGCAGATAAGGCCATATCCTTGCGGGAGGTTGTGGGAGGTAGGGTAGATAGAAAGAAATTATTAGCATATGTTTTAAATCGCTTTGAAGAGCTATATATCCCATTTATAAGGGATGGGGATATATCTAGAACTATTGAGATATCGAGGCAGGCATCCAATTTGACGGGTAAAGATGTGCGAATAATAGGATCCCATACGGAAAAGATCGGGAGGGTGCTGACCATAGATGATGAAGGCCAGCTAGTAGTTGAATATGATGATGGCAATATAGAGAAAATATTTTCTGGCGAAGTATCCATTCGCGGGTTGCGGGGGTATATGGACAATTGATCCTTCATGGTATGTCCTATATCCTATCTGTCTTCAATCTTTCCAGCACTTTAAATGCTATAAAAGATGTTAGAATGGCTTTTAATATATCCCCCGGTAAAAAGATTAGACACCCCATCTTTATAGTAGCAGAAAGGGAAATAGCCTTATCCATCATCTTGTTTAAAATAATGTACATATGGGATATACCAAATAGGTATATGACAAAGGTTCCTAAAAAGGCTGTTAAAACTATACCCTTTAGACCAGTTAATTTTCCGTCATGAATGAACTTGCCTACTATTAAAGCTGCAAATATAAATCCAATTAAAAATCCAAAGCTGGGCTTGAATATTGTTTGGGGGCCACCGGAAAAACCTGCAAATATCCTGATACCAGAAAGGCCCAATAGAACATATACCAACTGCGATAAAGCTCCCAACTTTGGGCCAAGCAATAAGCCCGCAAGTAAGGAAAACATGCTCTGTAAGGTGATCGGTACATCACCTATGGGTATGCTTATAAAAGCCCCAATTGCCGTTAGGGCTGTGAACAAGGAAATCAATATCATTTCTCTTATGGATAATTTCATTCAATCACTCCTTAATGTAAACTATGAAATGAATTTGGTTGACAATTAAAGTATAATCGACTGAACCTTAATTGTCAACCTATAAATTAATAAGGTTTACAATACTTAAAATAGAATTTAAAGTAATAATAATTTTATAGAGATAGTCAATAGGGAGCATAATAGGCCTAACCCACAATGTCAGATATTGCCAGCATATACAACAATTTATTTTATATTGACCATGCAATTAACAAATATATTCGTATCCATAAGCATTGAGAATGGCGGTAGATCAGCGGGCACATGGGAATTAGTGGCTGTTGTGAACTTGTTTTTCGCCTTATTGTTTAAAACAACTTATTATAATTAAGTAATTTAGATAAAATATGCACCTAAAAAAGACTGAATAATGGGAAAACTCTTCAAAATGTAATATAATAAAGGTAGGGGAAAGAAAGGAGGGGGAAGCGTATCAAAAAGCACTTCAATTAAAGGCAAGAGGGTGGTAAGAACCCTTAAAATTAGCGGTTTTAATTTAGAGATCTATTCCAACGCTTAGATTGGAGGGGATTACTAAGTGAGATTTTTTTTAGTGGACGAGAGCCCAGATGTGATTCATAAGTTGACGAGGATAATAGAAGATAACGAGTTGGGAATAGTGGTTGGAGAGGAAAAGGATGGCAAAGTAGCTTTAAGCAAGATAAAAGCTATTGTACCAGATATTGTAATATTAAACCTGGATATACCTACTATAGACGGATTGACAATTGTAAAACAGGTAAAAAAAGAAGATTTTGATACCTGTTTCATAATGATTTCAGGAGATGTATCTAAGGATATGGTAGAAAGGGCATATAGGCATGGCGTAGAATATTATGTATATAAGCCACTAAGTAGTACTGAGATGAGAATCATAATTGAGAAGGTAATAGAACGGATTCAAGTTAGTAGGAAGATGTTAAGGATCCAGGAGATATTTGATAGCGAAAACAATAGTGAAATGATAAGCCCCATAGGTTTTTTTGAACAATGTACTAAAAATGTTCTAATGAAAATAGGGATTATTGGTGAGAAAGGCAGTAGTGATATAATAGAGGTCTGTAAGTATCTATTAAAAAACAGAGTAGATTTAAACAACACAACCTTGAGGGAAATATGTAGTTATTTTACTGAAAATCCTAAGTCTATGGAGCAAAGGATGAGACGAAGTATAGCTGCGGGAATGGCTAACATTGCAAATTTAGGATTGGAAGATTATATGAATGAAGTGTTTGTGGAATATTCCAATAGTCTTTTTAATTTTGAACAGGTTAGGTTGGAGATGGAGTATATACGTGGCAAGGTAGATAAGGGTGGGTCGATTAACGTTAAAAAGTTTTTATCTGGGCTTATGTCATATTGTGAATAGTTTCACAATATGCGAACAATTGCAAAATTTCTGATAACTCAGTATATTCTTGTAGTATAATGAAACCCCCATGGTACAGTGAAGTCAATAAAATAAAAGGGGGTATAAGCATGGATAAGTTCATGGCGATTAACGATGCGGTCAACAGCTTTATATGGGGACCGGTAATGTTAGTCCTGCTAGTAGGAACGGGGATTTACCTAACAATACGCACTAATTTCATGTCTTTTGGTAAGTTCGGTTATATTATGAAGAACACCCTGATGAAGATGTTCGAAAAGGAACAGGTAGGGGAAGGGGAAATTACCGCATTCCAGGCTGTTGCAACAGCACTCGCCGCAACTATTGGGACCGGTAATATCGCCGGTGTAGCCACTGCTATAGCAATGGGGGGGCCAGGTGCAGTACTTTGGATGTGGATCTCCGCAATCTTTGGAATGACCACCAAGTTTGCAGAGGTAGTACTTAGTGTTCAGTACCGAGAGAAGACAGATGATGGGCGATTTATAGGTGGGCCGATGCATTATATTGAAGACGGTTTAGGTTGGAAATGGCTAGCTGTTCTATTTGCATTGTTTGGAGCTTTAGCATCCTTTGGAATAGGAAATATGACCCAGGCAAATTCCATAGCCGATGCTATGAATACATCATTTAATGTACCTCATGCCATCACAGGTATTATTCTAGTAATAGCAGCAGCAGTCGTTATGCTAGGTGGACTTAAGAGGATAGCCCAGGTAGTAGAGCTGCTGGTACCATTTATGGCTGCCTTCTATATCATAGGTGGTATAGTAATACTAGCCAAGTATGCAGGTCAAATTCCAGCTGCATTTAAGCTAATAATCGAAGGTGCATTTTCAGGAACAGCTGCAGTAGGTGGATTTGCAGGTTCTACCATAGCCTTAGCCTCTAGAATGGGTATTGCTCGTGGGGTATTCTCTAACGAAGCAGGACTTGGTAGCGCCCCAATAGCCCACGCGGCTGCAACTACAGATCACCCAGTACGTCAAGGCCTATGGGGAGTATTTGAAGTATTTATGGACACCATCGTAGTCTGTACCATAACTGCATTATCAATAATATTAACAGGCGTATGGAGCTCAGGTGTAGACGGAGCGGCTCTCACCATGTTAGCTTTTGATACATCTATCCCAGTAATAGGTGGTTATATAGTTTCAATAGGAGTATTGCTATTTGCATATTCAACCCTGTTGAGCTGGTCGTATTATGGCGAACGTTGCATGGAATTCCTATTTGGCCCTAAGGCTATCACTCCATATAGATTGGTATTCATACCTTTTATATTCGTAGGAGCAGTGGGAGGATTAACCGTTATTTGGGATATAGCTGATACATTGAATGGATTAATGGCGATTCCAAACTTGATAGGTATAGTAGGCTTGAGTGGAGTTGTAATCAAACTTACTAAGGAATTCTTCACGACAAAGTATACTGCTGAAGGGAAATAACTTAACTGGCATTATAATAGAATAATTTAATAAGAATAATAGAAGCCCGAATTCATCTGGGCTTCTATTATTCTTCTCTTTTATTTCTATATTGCTCCATAACTCCGGCAAATATTTCGGCAGTGGTAGGAGGGGTATAGGTAATCGCATTTGCCCCCGCCTCTATAGTCGCGAGGATGCTCTCATCTGTAGGTCCTCCTGTTGCTATTATGGGCAATTCCTTTCCGTATTCATTTCGTATATGCTTGACTATTTCAGAGGTCCTTGCACCTCCGGATATGTTTAAAATCCGGGCACCTGCATCTAATTTTCCCTTATAATCATCATCTATAGTTCCAACCGTTGCAATTATAGGTATGTCTATCCTGTTGTACATCTTTCGTATAACTTGGTTGGAAGTAGGAGCGTTTACTACCACCCCATAGGCCCCCATAAGCTCGGCTTGAAGAGCGATGTCCACAGCTCTTCTTCCAGTGGTAAGACCCCCACCCACCCCCGCAAAGACCGGTACCGGCGCTACTTCTAATATGGCCTGGGTGATAGACAGCTGAGGGGTGAAGGGATAGACGGCGATTATGGAATTGGCATTGTTATTCTTTATAATGGATACATCCGTTGAAAATAATAGGGACTTTATTCTAGTCCCTAGAACCTTAATTCCACTAGCTCTATATATTACCGAAGGTACTTCTATAATTCTAGATCGCAATTGGGACCTTATCTCGGGTATGTACTTTTCCATTATTATCAACCTCCTGTATATTAAAAATATAAATAGATATTTTATCACTTACTTATACCCTTAATTGTAAGAAGTTAAACCATAAAGTATTCATATTATGTATTCTATGGGAATTGCTAGCTAATTCTTTTATATATCCTTAAAATATAGTATAATGTGGATATTGCTTAGATAAGATATATATGAAATTGAGAAGGAGGATTTACATGAGAGGAATAGAGGGGCTTGGAGCGTTATTGGAGACCTTAAGAGGTATTCTCCCTCTTACTGCTATACTTGCCCTATTTCAGTTATTTATACTTAGGAAGCCTATTGAAAACATTAGGGAATTTGGGGTAGGATTTCTACTAAGCGTTTTCGGTCTTCATTTTTTCCTTAAAGGTGTTTCCATGAGCCTTTTTCCCCTAGGGGATTCCGTGGGCAGAAACCTGGTAGTATTGGAAAGGAAATGGCTTATAATTTTAGTAGCCTTTGCCATAGGCTATCTAGGAACCCTTGTGGAGCCTGCCTTGAAGGCATTAGCATTGGAGGTGGAGGAGATATCCATAGGGGCTATTCCACATAGAGTACTGATCCATGCTGTAGCAGTTGGTTTTGGAGCTGGAATGGGAATAGGTATATTTAAGATATTAAATGATATATCCTATATAAAGATAGTAGTGCCGCTATTGACTTTGATAATAATCCTATCATTCTTAGCACCAGAGGAATTTGTAGCAATCGCAATGGATTCTGCTAGTGCAACCACAGGTCCGGTAAATATACCATTGAATATGGCATTGGCTATTGGACTGACCAAAATAATAGAGAATGCAGATCCACTTGTAGCTGGCTTTGGAATAGTGGGCCTTACATCCATAGGGGCTATGATCTCGGTTCTAACTCTAGGGATATTGACTAGGATATAGGAGGGATATAATATGGGCGCGGTAAAATGCATCGTAGCTATTGTAGAAAGGGGAAGGGCAGATAAGATAATAGCGAAAACGAAGAAGGTAGGAGCTAAAGGGGCTACAGTTCTTTATGGAAGGGGGACTGGGGAAACGGAAGTTGCTAGGTTTTTAAATATTCATATTGAATCTTCTAAAGAGATAATAATTATACTCACTGAAGAGGATAAATATAAGGTGATATATGACACTATTATTGAGGTTGGAAAGCTAAAGCAGCCGGGGACAGGGATTATATTTACCGTTCCCATTTCTAATCTAGTGGGATTATATCATAGGAAGGAATTTGAGAAGGGTAATAAAGATAACCTACAATAGAATGTTATCCCTATATATTGAAGCCTTGAACAATATATAGGGAATTTTTATGCTTATTCTTAGGAAATCATTTAAATAAATATGAAAACATTGAAATTGAAACTTAAAAGTGTTATTATAACAATAGATACAGATCCAAATTAGCGATACTGTACCCATACATAGAGCAAAAGGAGGTTATAGGTATGGAGGAGAAGAAGCTAAGACAACTGACAAGATATGCAGTGCTTATGGCTTTGACGGTGGTAATGACAATGGTAATTCATATTCCTACCATCGGTACCGAGGGGTATTTAAATTTGGGAGATATGGTTGTATTTTTAGCGGCTATCATATTAGGTAAGAAAGGTGGATTTATAGTAGGGGGAATTGGATCAGCTATAGCAGATCTATTATTAGGATATACTCATTATGCTCCTATAACATTGATAGTGAAAGGTTTGGAAGGCTTTATAGCGGGCAGCTTATTGGAAACGGATATTGGACGGAGAAAACCGATAGTAGCTACATCTACAGCTGGAATATTTATGGCCTTTGGATACTTTATACCGGAAATATTTATGTATGGCAAAGGGGCTGTGGCTTCTATTCCGGGGAATATTATGCAAGGATTATTAGGGGCGATTACATCAGTGGCGTTATACTCAGCTCTTAGAAAGGCTAAGGCATTTTAAAATAGAGGATATGGGGAAATTCCCCATATCCTCTATCTCTATAATAGTATACTTACAAGTATATATACAGATATCAATGTGAAGAATATGGAGGTTATCAATTTAATGGTCTTCATCCTTTTAGAGATAGCCAAGGATATTTTAAATAGCTTTTTCCCCTTATATATTAGGAAGGTGAAAACTAGCAGTGGAAGTATAAGCATTAGATTGTAGAATAACAGGTATGCAAGCATGCTAGAGCTAAAAACTTCCTTAGATAAGACATAGAATAGAGTTGCTACATATATTTGACCGGTGCAGGAGAAGCTTAAAACGGCAACGATAAATCCACTTGCTATGGGTGAAAGCATAGATCCCTTGGAAATTGAATTCTTTAATCTTTCTTCTATAAAAGATTTAGTCCTACTTCCCAACTGGGTCTTCAATTGTTTTCCCTTATTTTGCCTCAATATTAGATAGTCTCTGAAATAGTAAATAGCTAGTAAGGCAAACAATATACCCATAAGTATTTGTAGAATTTCTCCTATTTTACCTAGAACACTGGATTGAACATACCCCTTGCTTAACAGAAGCCCAATGGCCAGGTAGGAAAAATATATACTTAGTATATAGAATAGTAGATATTTTAACATCCCACCCTTGTTGTCATATCTGGTTGAAACAAGTGATAC
>DUNJ01000245.1 GCA_012839395.1 Tepidimicrobium sp. | reverse complement strand
TACTATTAATTTTAACCTCTTTACCACTTGTATCCCCCCGAAATTCAAAATGGTTAGGTATAGTTCTAAAAATCCTTCTATATTATATATAATCCATGAGATAAATGTAATAGCTGTTATCTGTCAATATTTCTTATTATCCTTTATCTTTATTATTGGTATATTAGCTACTAAGGCTGACATTGGCATATTATCCGTTTCTCTCTTCATCCTTGTAAGTTTAATATCTAGACCTTTTTCATCTATTTCTGCATATTCTTTGATAACCCTAATTATGTCCCCTTCAACCATTTCTAAAAACTTTGGTGATAAATCGGATCTATCATGAACTAAAACCAATTTTAATCTTTCCTTAGCTACATTCTTGCTACTTTTATTGCTTTTACCAAAAAATTTGAATAAATCCAAGGCTATTCCCCCTTTACTTACTAAACAATAATTTAATCAGCTTACTAAATTTTCCCTCATTATCTTCTAAATTAAGTAACTCTACTTCCTCTCCAACAATCCTTTTACAGATATTTTTAAATGCTTTTGCTGATAAAGGCTCATCCTCAACTACTACAGGTTCACCTTTATTGGTAGAAATAACAATAGCCTCATCATCTGGTATAACTCCTATTAAATCTACTGCCAATATATCTATTATATCTTCTACATTCATCATATCTCCTCTTTTAACCATATCATGTCTAATCCTATTTATAATAAGTTTAGGATTATTTAACCCTTTAGCCTCTAGTAATCCAATTACCCTATCTGCATCTCTTACAGCTGAAATTTCAGGTGTAGTTACTATATAAGCCTCATCAGCGCCAGCAATTGAATTTTGAAATCCTTGTTCAATTCCTGCTGGTGAATCTATAATAATATAGTCAAACTCTGCTTTTAAATCATTTATAAGCTCTAGCATTTGTTCAGGATTTATAGAGGTTTTATCCTTTGTCTGTGCTGCAGGTAGTAAAAATAGCCCATCATACCGTTTATCCCTTATAAGTCCTTGTCTTAATCTACATGTTTTTTCAACAACATCGACTATATCATATACTATTCTATTTTCCAATCCCATTACTACATCCAGATTTCTAAGACCTATATCCGTATCTACTACTACAACCTTGTTGCCTAGTATGGCTAGTCCAGTTCCTATATTTGCAGTTGTAGTGGTCTTTCCTACCCCACCTTTCCCTGATGTTATTACAATTGCTTTTCCCATGTTTTCTTCCTCCTCTTCATTATTTTCTCGGTAAATATGGTTCTATAAAAACCTCTCCATCATAGACTTTAGCCACTTCTGGTAATCCAGAAGCAATTATTTCCCCATCTGGTCTTCTACCAATAATATTAGCAATTCTAAGTTGAGTTGGTTGTAGATTATAAGCAGCTACTATTGCCTGATCATTCCCATCTATTCCCGCATGGGCAACTCCCCTTAAAGTTCCAAGAATTATAATATTGCCCCTTGCCTTAATTAGGGCCCCAGGATTTACATCTCCTATAATAATAATATTTCCATCATACTCTATAATTTGTCCTGATCTTATAGTAGAATTGATAAACTTTGTCATACCCTCATCTATACCCGTATAAAACTCTGGTTCTTCTAAAGACTGAGGCAGCCCATCTTCGGATATATGTAATCTATATTTGTCTTTCATAATTTT
>DUNJ01000188.1 GCA_012839395.1 Tepidimicrobium sp. | reverse complement strand
TATATATTATATATTCTACAAAAAGGCAGAAAATCCTTTTTGCTTTCAAGGATTTTCTGCTTTTTTATAAAAAATTTATACTTTGTCTTCAGTCTGAGTCCCCCTTAAGGGGGACTTAGGGTTTGATCTTGTATCGATTATCTATTCTGCCCAAATTTCTTCATCTGTTGGTGGTTCTCCCTTCCTTGGATAGGCAATTGTAGATATATTTAATAGATGTTCATATATTAAGTTTTCAGATATACTATTGCCACCCCAAGAACCGCAGCCTAGCGAAGGTGTTGGATTTAAATGGGTAAATAATCCACCCCCGCCTGCAGCAATTCCCGGAACATTGACCAGTAGTCTTCCTACTGGAAGTTCAACTGCAGCATATTCGATCTTTTCCCTATCGTTGGAATGAACTACCGCAGTATGGCCTGCACCTTGATATAATAGGTTTGCCTTAGCTATCTCTACCCCATCTTCAAAATCAGAGTAGGTAGTCAGTATCAATACTGGACAAAGCTTTTCACCACATAATGGATCTTCACTGCCCCGTGATTGAGTAGCAACTACCAAAGCGGAAGTGTCCTCGGGGATATCTAGGCCAGCTTTACTAGCTATTTCAAATGCAGTCTTTCCTACTATATCTATCTTAAGAACTCCATCTTCAAATAGGATTTTCCTAATCTTATCTACATCTTCTTTATCTTCAATAAAATAAGCACCTTTATCTTCTAAAGCCTTAACCATATCAGCTTTTCTATCCTCATGCACAATAACTGACTGGTTACAAGCACATATTAAACCATTATCAAAGGTCCTGCCCATAATTATAAACTCGGCTGCCAATTCTAAATCGTCATAATCTTGACCTATTACTGCCTGAACATTACCCTGACCTACACCAAAGGCTGGCCTTCCACTAGAATAGGCTGCCTTTACCATTCCCATCCCACCTGTGGCCACTATTACATCAGAGCTTGCCATCAGTTCTTGAGTTGCCTCGATGCTAGGATCTTTGACCATCTGAATAACATTTTCCGGTGCGTCGATTTCAGCTAGGGCCTGGTTCATATACTCTATAGTCTTGCCTGTGGTCTCTTGAGCCCTGGGGTGCGGGGATACGATGATGGTATTCCTCCCTTTAATAGCCAGCATAGCATTTCCTAGTGGAGTAATCGTTGGATTAGTAATTGGTGATACGGATCCAATTACTCCCTTAGGATGAGCTACATATACTAAGCCCTTTTCCCTATCTTCGCCAATTATTCCCACTGATTTTTTGTTTTTCATAGTAAGCCAAACCCCGGAGCCCATAGTGGTATTCTTAACTATTTTAGATTCTACATTTCCCATACCTGTTTCCTCTACTGCTAACTTAGCTAACTCTTCTGCATTTTCATGTACTGCTTTATTGATTACACGGCACATTAGGTCAACATCTTCCTGGGAACATCTTTTCATTTCCTCAAGAGCCTTCCTTGAATTTTCCAATATTTTTTTAAGATCTTGACTCATTTTACATCCCCCTTTTAAATCGTTTCCAACGCCTAGGCCTACTAGGCCTTTAATTCTTTCGATACATTCCCCGCGTAAACCTTATCCTTTAATCCAAACTGATATGTTATTTTAAAGTTAAGTTAATAATGGTCCCTTTACCCTTCCTCTCTCATAAACTCATGGGCGGATTCAACTCCTTCTACAACCCTTAGCGCTCCCAAAGCTAAAGCCTCCATTTCATTTTCTCCCGGGAGTACCTTAACTGGTGCTATAAAACTTACACGTTCTTTAATCCAATCGGTTATCATAGTGGAATATGCTATTCCACCCGTTAATATTATTGCATCAACCCTGCCCCCTACAACCACCGCTAATTTGCCTATATTCTTTGCCACATTATGAGCTAATGCTTCATAAACCAGCGCAGCCTTCTCATCACCATCCTTAACCCTATCCTCTATTTCTCTAGCATCGGTAGTATTGAAGTAGGCCATCAATCCACCCCTAGTTCTAACCTTCTTCATCATAGACTTATAATCATATTTCCCGGAGGTTGCCATCTTAATTACTTGGAATATGGGGAGCCCACCTGCTCGTTCTGGTGAAAATGGTCCTTCGTCATCTGATATCATGTCTATCATTTTGCCATTCTTGTGAAGACTTAAGGTTATTCCACCACCTAAATGAGCTACTATCAACGATAACTCGTCGTATGGTTTGCCGACTTCTTCAGCGTATCTAATTGCTGAAGCTCTCATATTGAGATTATGTCCCATACCCTTGCGCTCCATCTCTGGCAAACCCGTAATCCTAGCAATAGGTTCCAATTCATCGACAGTAACTGGATCATAGATATAAGCATCTATTCCTAAGTCCTGGGATATGGAGTGTGCTATAATAGCGCCAAGGTTGGAGGCATGTTCATTCTGCGGATAATATTTTAATTGATAGACCATATCCTCATTTACCCTGTAAGCCCCCGACTTTACCGGTGGCAATAGGCCTCCTCTGGCTACAATTGTAGAAATAGAACCCATATCAATATCCTTGTCTTCCAATAGAGATAAAATGGTTTTCTTTCTCATCGGATATTGATCCATTATTTCAGTATATTTGGCTAATTCTTTTCTATCGTGTTCAATAGTCTCTACAAATAATGGATCTTCACCATCGTAAATTGCGATTTTAGTCGACGTGGAACCCGGATTGATCACCAATATCCTCGTTTTCATAAAATCATCCTTTTCAAATATTCTATGGGTCTTTGGAGGGTTGGATTCTCAATTCACAACCCCCCAATTCATATGTTTTTCGTATATATTAGTTGTATTATTCAATTGGAGGCAATGGCCAAAACTCAAATAGGTCGCCGTATAATGCCCACATAGGGAATAATAACCCTAGCATCATGGTATTGATCGCATTGAGACTGTCTGGATATACCATGCTTTCACCAAAATGCCATAGACAAAATGCCCGCAACCCAATATAAGCTATAGCCCCTGCTACTAGTGAAAATATCAGATTGACAAATCCTCCAGCCAATGGGTTCTTTAAAGTGTTTCCAGGCCATGTTTGGAATATGTTTAAAGTTAGAAGCACCCCAAATATTACCGAAATAGCATAGGACATAAATGTTAACGGTTCAATTGATAATTGATAGACCGCCACTTTAAAGGTAATAGCACCCAATACCAAGCATGTAATAACTACAGCTATACCAAATAGCGGCTGCTTTAACTTAAATTTGCTAAATGGCCACATTCCCAGTATTAGGAAACACCATAGAAAGGTTACTGAAGTGATAGCATAGGTTATTGCATGTTCCCAAATAAATGGCCCGCTTGGCGATGTAAATACCTCTAAGGGTCCCCCCTTCGCATATAGGGGTACTGCCTCAACAGGAGAAGGAATTACCCCTGCAGGATATGATAATGCACTAAAATTAAACAGTTGAAGTAAACAGAATGCGATAGTATATGCAGCTATTATGAATAAAAAGCCACCTGCTGGTAAAGATAATTTATTAAATGGCCAAAAATTGAATGCAAGGAATAGGAAAAATACCGTTATAATAGTCATAATCGTGTGAAGAGCTACATAAGGGTGAAGTGCACCTCCGCCTAAAAAATTGATTAAACCAAAGCATACTAACGACCCCCAAACAAATGCAAATCCAAATAGCAATACACCGCTTAAGGGTTGTGGAATATGATCAACGGGCAGGGTATTGCCCTTCCACATAGCGCCAAGGACAACGAACATAGGAATGCATGACATAACTAGATATCCAAAGAAATTTGTATACGTGTCTATGCTGAAACTGCTGGTGATAATAAAGGCCATTATGATAGTAACGATTAATACAAATATTCCACGCCATGGCTGCTTCGTTGCCCACTCGGCTCTTAAAAACCGATCATTTGTCACTGTAGCTGCCTGCTCTTTTGTTTTTACACCATTTTGATCTCCCATTTTTATACCACCTTTCTTTTAATTATTTAAAACAAAGCCCTAAAACATACCTGTAGGGTATGCTTCTATAATCTAAGTCGTTCCGCCCGCAATAGCCGCCGCCAACGCCAAAGATAGATACTTTTCTTCCATGGAAGAACCCCGCGATGTAACAACAATGGGAACCTTAGCGCCTAATATTAGACCAGCCATCTTGGCCCCTGCCATCTCCACAAGGGATTTACCTAAAATATTACCTGCTGCTATATTTGGGGCTACTAGTATATCCGCATCCCCTGCTACCTCACTTGTATAATTCTTAGAAATAGCCCTTTCACTACATATTGCCAAATCAAAAGATATAGGACCTTCAACTATGCAATTTTCTATTTTGCCTTCTTGATTCATCTTTTTTAATTCAGCTGCCTCGATCGTTTCTGGCATCTTAGGATTTACCTTTTCGATTGCAGCCAATACCCCCACCTTAGGCTTTTTATAACCTAGCCTAAGTAATGCATTAACAGCATTTTCTATAATAGCCTTTTTTTGTTCTAATGTTGGATACAAAATCATTCCCCCATCAGTCGTTACCAGCATCTTATGATATGCAGGTATGGTCTGAATGGCCATATGGGACATGATGCCGCCAGTACCAAGCCCAGTATCCCTGTCAACAACTGCCCTTAACAATTGACCAGTCTCCAATTTCCCCTTCATCAGATAATCGGCCTTTCCCTCGTTTACCAATTGAACACCAAGAGCAGCTGCTTCTTCTGGCGACTTAGCCTCATAGATGCTAAATTTTTTAGCATCTTTACCTATATCGGTAAGCAGATCCTCGATTATAACTGTTTTCCCAATAAACAACGGTTCTAATAATCCATCTTCTCGTCCTTTTAAAGTAGCCTTTACAGATTCAAGATCTTCCGCACAAACTACTGCAACCTTTTTTAAGATGGAACTTCCTTTTAACCTTTTGATTATATCCTCAAAATCTTTTAGACACACGTAATAATCCCCTCCTCTCGTATGGTCTGATATCGGTACCTTCCTCTTCCATCCCACCAATCCGGCTAGATGCCTTTCTAGTGTATATATTACCAAGTAATTAAATTATTCTATTGTAAAAAACGGAATTAATCAGAATCTTCAGCAATTAACAGGCTGTTTATCATCTGTATGAGCATTATTCATATTAGGAGGTGATCCAACTTTTAGTCCAGAATAGCCTTTAAATATTCTTGTAAAATCTTGCCTTTTTATAAAACAGGGTATATACTAAAAAATAGAAGAATAATAGCTCCAATTCCTTACCTTATGCAAACGTATTCATATAAAGGAGGATTTGTATGAAACATGCCCAATCAATTAGGCATATGGATCAAATTTCCCCGCCAATCCAACCCAAACTTAAAGTCAATACAAAAAATTATGTTGAAATGGTGTTTGAATGGAACCCTATCCCCATAAAGAAACACGCCTTATTTTATCAGTTTGATACCACCTCAGACCTTGATAACATTAAATTAATTCCGGATGGCTGTATTAATATACTGTTTAAATGTGACCATAAAGATCCAGAGGTCTGGCTATCAGGACTTATGTTAAAAGAAAAATCATTAAAGTTAGAACCGAATACCACATATTTTGGATTCAAGCCCTATTCCCCAGCTGCAATAAAAAATAATCGGTTAAGATTTAATAGCCTATTGGATGATGAAATTGAGTTAAAATACTATTTTCCCCAGGTAGAATCATTGACAGAAAAAATTCTGCTTACAACAAACCTTGAGGAACGATTATATATATTTCTCAACTATGCTCAAAAGTATTTGATAGATTATGATTTTAACTATAATCCGGGGGAACACCTAGCTGCTACAATGTGTAAATCTGAAGGTCAAAGAAAAATTGGCCATCTAGCTGAAATAATAGGATATACTGAAAGGCATTGTCGTAAAAAATTTAAGGATCTATTTGGAATCACTTTAACCCAGTATAATAGAATAATGCGATTCCAAAGTGCAATTAAAAAATTTTATGACAATGAGCACCTAAGCATGATAAACATTGCCCATGATAGCGGTTACTTCGATCAAGCCCATTTCATTCGAGATTTTAAAAAGTTTACCACCGATTCTCCTACTGAATTCAAAAATAGCTTATTGGTTTAATCTATGTTCATTATACCTTACAAAATTTACTCCAAATATACTGATATGCGGAGGGGAACCCCCTCCGCATATCAGTATATAAATGGCTTATTATAATATTCGGTAATGGGGAATAATATCCTCATATGTACCATCCTTCATTAAAAAACCATTAGGAATGGTCCCTAATTTTATAAATCCAAGCTTTTTATATAGTTGAAGGGCAGGTTTGTTCGATTTTACCACTGCATTAAATTGTAAAATCTTAAATCCCAATTCCTTCGCCTTCTCCATACTATGGATAACAAGTTTTTCACCAACGCCATAACCGCGCATTCCTTTTTTTACCGCATAGCTTGCATTGGAAATATGCCCACATCTTCCAATATTATTGGGATGAAGGATATATAGGCCAACAATCTCTCCATTATTTAAATTGTAGGCAAGTCCAGTAAAAGATTGTCCCGAAAAGAATTCATCCCCACTAGCTTCTGTCAATAAATCCATTTGAGGAAATGCGACACCATCTCGAACTACATCATTCCAAATATCTATCCCCTCTGCAATATATTTCCTATTATATGCCTTTACCTTAATCGTCATATATTCTACCCCCTTAAATCCCTGATTTTATCCGCCAAATTCTCAGATATATTATCGTATGGGAAAATTATTAATGTTGTATATTTTGAATATATCCTTTGCACCTATTGGTAAACTTTTTCTTCATATTACGCATAATATAAAAACTTGTTATATACTGCATATAATCCTACTTATGATACGGTTCACCGTATCGTTTCTACTCGCAAAATTAACAGAGTTTATTTAATTGTCAATATTTCTAATGGCAATTGAGAGCAAGCTAGTAAATAATAAATTAAAAGAGTAGATTCTAATAACCTAAATCTACTCTTTTAATAGAAAAACATATAGTCTCTAAACAAAGTTATCATGGATAAAAATACGATATATTAAAAAATAATTTAGT
>DUNJ01000233.1 GCA_012839395.1 Tepidimicrobium sp. | reverse complement strand
TTAGGTAAGAAGTGACCTCTAGGTTTCCTTGTTTCCCTAAATCCCACTCCTTAGCCATAACCATCCCACCAAAAACACCCAAGGCCAATACTAGTACCAACGCCAATACACCAATTTTCTTCAAAATAAATGCCTCCTTGTTTTCTAAACTCATCTTGACCAATAATGTAGGGGTTCAACTAGAGCCCTAGGGCCAACCGCTCATGCTTACCACCTCCTAATGACCTCTAAGATAAAATGTTGGGAGTATTCTCCGTATCTTCTATATACAGACATTGCCCAGATTGGATACTCCCGCTTTCCCTTTTTGGGACACTCCTTGGTTTCATCATTTTATTAGGTCTACTTGCCGTCTTTCACCGTCTGTCTCCTATTAAGCCATTCAGCAACGGCATCTAGGCTCGTACAAACGGTCGCCCCATTGTCGCGTACCATTTTTGCCACGGCATGAAGAGAACGCAACTGACCTTCGGTGAACCCATCTTCCAAAATACAGAATATCGTTCCATCAGGTCGCTTGTTTGAATCGTCCACTACCTCCGCGATGGAGTAGACACCCGTCATCGCGCTGGTAATAACGTAAAGTCGAAAGTCGCAAGTAACTTTTTCAAAGGCTTCTCGCTTTTGTGCATCTTCGTTCCAATCGTCTACGACGGGGTCGAAGTAGTCGATTGTTAGCATTGGTTTTAACTCATCTCTCCAAGTAGACTCATTACAAGTGCCACCAAGGAAAACCTTAACCATTATATTTCCCCCAATCATCTTCCCAAATATCGCTAACCATCCCCACGCCCAATTCACTCTCAATCCAGTATCTCGTTAAGTTATGGAGAACCATCTTATGTTTGTTTTTTTGATACCATTCGAGTGTGTTGTCCTTACCCGTAATCGCCCTACCGGCTCCGCGCCAATCTGCCAACATCTCCTTAGCGTATCTAATAGGCATTGGGAGCGCCTTCGTCTCACCGCTATCCCCCCGCAATATCCAATACTGCCAGTGGTGCTTGTTGTGATGCTGGTGGCTAAGCCACGCATAATCGAAGTCGTCACCAACATGCAACGGGTTGTATGAACCGTCTTTCCCTCTGGGTGATGGTTTGTCGCCATAGAAGTGATTCACATATGGAAGCCACTCTTTGGGTGATAATTTACTTAGGTCGTGCAGTATCCCTCGTAACGGAACACCTAACTTACAACACTCGACGAACACAAACCACTTATGACGCAAAACGTAAGATAAATACTTGAGATGTTTCATTTGCTCTCATCGCTTTCGTTAAATTTAATTTCCTTAAAAGCAACTCCCCAACAACAAGGACAATAGTACGCATCAGCATAACTGGCAAAATTCGGACAACCAACATCTGTGTCTTCGTAAAAATAATATAACTGTTTGGGCGGGGGCTGATTTCTAACTCCTATCCAAAGAGACTCTTCTGATGCGCAATAAGGGCAATGAGGGAGCTTTCCGTTGTCTCTTAGTTCCCAACGACTATCTTTGATAAAAAACACATTCCCACAGCTATAGCAATGATACACCTGCCATATCTCGTTTACGGGATGGTTTGGTAAGTTCTCATTAAGGGCACTAGCCCATAGTTCGGCATCATTGCGGTCGTCAAACTCGGCAATCAATAGTCGCTTAGGGTCTTTATATACCCTTTTCCCGGCTGAATAGTATTTAATCACGTCTGCCTCAATCATCGACCTAACATTTCTCTCCCCACATAAGAGTACGTTCACTGGAACTATATTCTTAAAATCATTTTCCTGAATTATCCATGTCTTGCCAGCTCGAATTGGAATCAATTTCTCGGTTGCTATCAAATCACAAATCAGGGTGGTATATTCAAGCAGAATATTCCTTGTATCAGCAATATCGAGTTCGTCCGGACGTTTTTTCGCTGGCAGTGCGGAAAACCCCCTGGCGATTTCCCGAACCAACAACTCATCCACAAATAACAGTTCTGTGTAGTCGCATGCTCTACAGTAATACCCATGTACACCTATAATGGGGATAGAATATTTCCCCCAAGTGCCCACGGTGGATACATCTCGTCT
>DUNJ01000187.1 GCA_012839395.1 Tepidimicrobium sp. | reverse complement strand
ACGTAGTACAAATGAAAACCTTAACATCTTATAATTCACTTGCTCTTGCAAACTCTAATCCAATATTAAATGCTATTATAAAGAATAGTTCTTTGTTTGATTTGATAATATCCTTCTTTATAATAGCATTTAATATTGGATTAGAGTTTGCAAGAGCAAGTGAATTATAAGATGATAACACACTCATATATCTTGGACATGCATATTCAGCCTGGGAACGTAGTACAAATGAAAACCTTAATAAACTATTAAGAGAATTCATCCCCAAAGGAAAAGCAATTATAAAAAATTTCTCTCCCCTAGGGGAGAGAAGGCGATAGCTAAATGTAGCAAACCTTTTGTTTAAAAGTTGTTGCAGTTGATTTGACAACTAGGGAATTTAAAACTCATGTCATCCTCTCAAAACTAATCTTGTTTTTTATGTTTTTCTCCGTTTAAATTGATTGGTATAAACAGTTTATTGTTATCGGTTTTTTCATCATTGAACATGCTAAGGGCATAATCCCTTATAAAATTGGGACTAGATTCGAGCAATAGATTAAATCCTTCTGTCTTAAAGATGTGATGGAGGGCATCATTTCTAAAGCCTCCAAAATAGCTTAGGTTCAATATGGATATGGTTTCGGATATAGCCTTCATTTCTGTATCAGTATATTTGCTTATTTCCAATAGGGAATCATAGTACTTATCATAAGTCCTTTTTTGAAAAAAATTTCTAGAGTATTCGTGAAAATTTCGTAGGTTACTATCTGAAATATTATTTGCCTTTATCCAATTATCCATATTAATCCTATTCGTACGGTAATGGAATCCTTTATTTGGAACGAATCGGAGAGTCCCATATTGGTTGGGATATGCAATTAGACAGGAGGTAGCTATATCGTATATAATTTTACCATCTCCATCATGGGATTTGATATCCTGTAGATGGATATGACCGGTAAGAACTATTTCCACTCCCGAATCCTTTAGCACTTTTACAGCTTCTTCATTATTTTCAATTGTGTAATTTTCATTTACCACTTCGCTATGATTTAATAGGCTATGATGCATCACGGCGATCAGCCTTGCATCGTTTTCCTTTGCTAGTTCACCGCATTGCTCTATCCAGTTGAGAGTTTTATCTGAAAGAGCTCCGCCCATTTCAGGTCCATCCTTTACCTTGTTCCTATCATATTTAGCAGAATCCAGCATTAGCAGCCATATATCTTCTGAAGGTGTGGCAAGATAGCTAAGGGAATTGGGATCCCTAGAAAGGGCATCCTTATATCCAAAGGGGGCATAGATATCGGCAAATTGATCACTAGTTATAGAATCGATCTTAATCATTTCATTTCCAAAATAATTCCTTGCCCAGGGATTTTCTATATCGTGATTTCCTGGAACTACAAATACATGAACCCCTAATTTTTTAATATCCTTCAGCTTTTCAGCCAATTCTAGATGGCTTTTCTCTTCACCATTACAGGTAAGATCCCCGGGAAGGATTACAATATCGGGTTTTTTCTCTCTAACTTCCATTATAAAGGCATCTATTATTTCTTCGGAATAATGGAGTAGCTTCCCATCACCAGTAGTTAAAAAGCTTTCAAAGGTTTCTCCATAATCATAGGTTTCCTTAGATAGGTGGTGGACATCAGCGGCAATGAAAAAATCGATTTCCTCGTTAGATTTAATTTGACAATTTAAAACCCCACAAGTAAAATTTTGAACTTGTTATCCCTACTGCTTGGAATT
>DUNJ01000186.1 GCA_012839395.1 Tepidimicrobium sp. | reverse complement strand
CCAAATTGAAGGAAACTATAGATTACGCCGATGAAGATATTGTAAAGAATGTGTTGGCAGAGATAGTGCCCACTTACAAGCCCTATAAGGGAACAGGCAAGAAAGACGGTAATACGGTAGTGGATATACATAGCTTGTCGGAGACCGCTATGGCCGCAGATACTACTGAGATCAATTAAATCTGCGGAGGATGTTTCAAATTATGGAAATAGAAACCTTAGGTTTCCTCTATAGTAATCGATCGTTGGGGGAGACCTAAGGCTATTTTTTATATTTGGATACTTCTGCAGATTGACATAAAGATTAGCATGGGATAATATAATGTAGTTGTAATGCAGTATATAAGGAGGAAATGGAGAATATGCCAACTAAGTATATATTTGTTACAGGAGGGGTAGTTTCGTCCTTGGGAAAGGGGATAACAGCTGCTAGCCTAGGACAATTATTGAAGAGTAGAGGATTGGATGTAACCATTCAAAAGCTTGATCCATATATAAATGTGGATCCTGGCACCATGAGCCCCTATCAGCATGGAGAAGTATTTGTTACCGATGATGGGGCTGAGACAGATTTGGATTTAGGCCATTATGAAAGGTTTATAGATATAAACTTAAATGAAAATAGCAATGTAACCACTGGAAAGATCTACTGGTCAGTGTTAAATAAAGAGAGAAAAGGGCAGTACGATGGTAGGACTGTTCAGGTAATTCCTCATATTACCAACGAGATAAAGGAGAGGATAGATAGGGTCTCTCGGGACACAGATGTAGATGTGGTTATAACTGAGATAGGAGGAACAGTGGGAGATATAGAGTCCTTGCCCTTTTTAGAAGCAATTAGGCAGATAAAAAACGATGTGGGCAAGGAGAATGTGATGTATATTCATGTAACATTGATTCCCTACCTGTCTAAGGCAGGGGAACTTAAGACCAAGCCTACTCAGCATAGCGTCAAGGAGCTGAGGAGTATAGGGATACAGCCTGATGTTCTCATATGTAGAAGTGAAATCCCGCTATCTCAAGGGATAAAGGATAAGATAGCCCTATTTTGCGATTTAGATCCATCAGAGGTGATAGAAAACACCGATGCTGAAACCATATATGAGATACCTCTTATGCTAGAGCGGGAAGGGCTACCTCAACTGGTAATAGATCACCTTCACTTGGAGTGTGGGGAATTGGATCTACGGGAATGGAATAATATAGTAGAAAAGATGAAGACTTCAAAGGAGAGGGTAACGATAGCCCTTGTTGGAAAGTATATAGAATTAAGGGATGCCTATCTGTCTGTAGTAGAATCCTTAAACCATGGAGGTATATTCAATGACGTAGATGTGGAGATAAGGTGGATTCATGCAGAGGAAACCCATGAGGAAAATGGAAAGGAGCTATTTAATGGGGTAGATGGCATATTGGTTCCCGGTGGCTTTGGGGATAGGGGATTTTATGGAAAGATGTATGCAGCTAAGTATGCTCGGGAGAACAAGATACCCTTTTTTGGAATATGCTTCGGAATGCAATTGGCAATAGTGGAATTTGCAAGAAATGTGGTGGGACTAAAGGATGCGAATAGTTCTGAGATAGATCCAAATACCCCTTATCCTGTAATAGATCTGTTGCCGGAGCAAAAGGATGTGGATCAGCTAGGAGGTACTATGAGGCTGGGGCTATACCCATGTAAGCTCAACGAGGGGACCAAATGTGCAAAGGCCTACGGTAAGGAGATAATATATGAAAGGCATAGGCATAGGTATGAATTCAACAATGAATTTAAGAAGAGATTGGTGGATAAGGGACTTATAATCAGCGGGGTATCTCCAGATGAAAGGCTAGTGGAGATAATCGAACTAGAGGATCATCCCTGGTTTGTAGGGTGCCAATTTCATCCTGAATTCAAATCTAGGCCAACTAAAGCCCACCCGCTATTTAAAGACTTTATAAGGGCTGCTAAGGAATACAAGGGCATATAGACTTGAGAGTTTCTTCCAAAGGATATAAGATAGTATTTAAAGGGACGATATTTCTATATATATTGGGAAATATTAATAAGGAGGGTTAGGCCAATGTTAGTTACTGGTAATGAGATTTTGCAAGATGCTCATGAAAAGGGGTATGGAGTAGGGGCCTTCAATGTGAACAATATGGAGATTGTCCAAGCCATAATAGAAGCGGCGGAGGAAACCAACTCCCCTGTTATACTCCAAGCCAGTCAAGGCGGACTGAAGTATGGGGGCATCGAATATGTGGCTGAACTGGGGAAGTTGGCAGCTAAAAATGCTAGGGTTCCGGTGGCAGTCCACCTAGATCATGGTACCGATTTTCAGCAGATTATGCTATGCATAAGACATGGATTTTCTTCGGTAATGATAGATGGTTCTCAGTTGGAGTTGGAGGACAATATTGCCATCACTAAGAAGGTGGTGGAGGTGGCCCATGCAGTAGGGGTTTCGGTAGAAGCGGAATTAGGTAAGATAGGTGGAACCGAAGATAATATATCGGTGGATGAAAAGAGTGCAACCTTTACAGATCCCGAAGAAGCTAAATACTTTGTAGATGAAACCCAGGTGGATTCATTGGCTATAGCGGTGGGGACGGCCCATGGAGTGTACAAGGGGGAGCCAGATTTAGACTTCGATAGAATCAAAACTATTAGGAATAAGTTAGATATTCCATTGGTACTGCATGGTTCCAGTGGGGTTTCCGATAAGGATATAGAGAAGGCCATATCCTTAGGGATTAGCAAGGTAAATATAGATACGGACCTAAGGATAGCATTCACAGATGCTATCAAGGATTTCCTAAGAGAGGATCCAGACAACATAGATCCTAGGAAGATATTGGCACCGGCTAGGGAAGCCATGAAGGAGGTAATTAAGGAGAAGATGAATATATTTGGCTCCGCTGGCAGGGCGTAGCCATTAATTGAAAAGAGGT
>DUNJ01000185.1 GCA_012839395.1 Tepidimicrobium sp. | reverse complement strand
TGCACCTATGGCAGATGCCTCATCCAATACCATGATAGCAACAACCAGTACAAGGCTAATTGTCCTTTTGTTCATTAGGTCACCTCCTTATTTCGTAACTCACATATAATTAAAACATATTTCAAAAAATATGTCAATTTATAACTTTATAGTTTATTAAAGAGGGCTAAAGCCCTCCTTAATAAGTACATGTTTTTTATTTGGTGTTTAAAATATCCCGTATTAGGTTTTCAATCCTTTCCCCATATGTGGGACTTGGTGCCCATTTTCCGCCCAAATCCCTAAAGGTTTTGGCTTTGCCATGCAACCAACCTCCATGCCTGGGATCGGGTGTGTCTTTTTTTGGATATCCTTTTGCTCCTGCATATAGGGCTAGATGATCTATATGGGCTTGTACACCTTCTTCCCAGCTTTTAAACCTTTGATGGGCTTCCGGAAGATGATCATCATTGTCCCCAGCTGTTTTAGTCTTTAAACCACAAGGGTTTTTAAAGCTGGCATCGATAACCCCACCAAACCTACCATATCCAGTTTCATGGGCTGCCTGTGCGTAGGCTCCCTCCGGGTTCACTCCCTCCTTGGGTGCAATCTCCATATAGAGCGAAGCTAAGTTTATAAACTCCTGTGTCGCATTTTTACTCCTAGCCCAAGCTTCCATCTGAGCTACGCTAGATTTTGTTTTTGATAGTATGGAAGTGGTTCCTGCAGGAGTTTCTGGCTTCGATGATGATTTGCCGCTATAGACAACCTTGCCCGAAGAGTCGAATACCTTGTATCCTGGGTTTTGATCTGCCACCTGCTTGGCCCCGGATAGGTTTCTGAAGGCTCCTATTTGGCTTGCAGCATTGCCCCAAGATTTACGCACTCTGTATAGCTGATCTGGTGCAGGATCTGGTTTGGCTGGAGGTTTGCTACTACCACCGCTACCACTACTTCCACTGCTACCTCCTGATGATGAAGAACCGCTAGGATATAATTTAGCTATGGTGGCAGGCCCCACTATGCCATCTACAGCTAGTTTGTTAGCCCTTTGAAATCTTACCACTGCATTGTATGTAAGGCTGCCAAATATACCATCTACACTTCCGCAGTTATAACCCAATTGATTTAGACGCCTTTGCAAAGTGGATACTTGAGAACCTCTACTTCCCATACGCAATAGCCCTGTTATAGGTGCATTGTTGCTAGATGATCCACTGCCTGTCCCAGCCCCAGATGACGTACTACCGTACAATTTACCCCTAGTGGCCGGCCCTACTATTCCATCTACGGCTAGTCCATTTTTTCTTTGGAAGTTTTTCACCGCGTTTAAGGTGCGATTCCCAAATATTCCATCTACATTTCCACAATTATAACCTAAGCTATTAAGCCTTTGTTGGAGCGTTCTTACATCGGAACCCCTGCTTCCAAGCCTAAGCAATTTGTTGGACGAGGCATAGACTACAGAGGCAAAAGCCATTGTCAAAATCACTAAAATTAGAACGATGCTAACTACTTTTTTATTCATTTTGTCACCCCCCTCTTGAATAGATTAAACCATGTTTTAAAGAGCATGTCAACTACATCACCTATACCTTATAAAATATTTTAATAGCTTCCTAAAGCTATGAACCGCTATTATGAATCGGGATTCCCTACTTGGAGGCACTTCTCCAAATTCATTCCTGTAGAGTATTCTATATACTTCGTAATTTTTAGATACCCTTTCTACATAATCCCTGGTCTCCTTAAAGGGTATTTTTTTAAGGGATATTCCATCATCCGAATACCTGCTATCCTTAATCCACTTTCCCACATTGCCGCTTCCTCCGTTGTAGGCGGCTATCATCAGTTGGAAGTTGTTGTCAAATTCCTTGGCCAGTGTATTTAAATACCAGCTTCCAATCCTGATATTTGTATCCGGATCGAATAACATATCCAAATTGAAATTTTCAATGTTTAAAGCCTCCGCCCCCCAGAACCCAGTAGAAGCGGAAAGCTGCATAAGCCCCCTGGCCTCCTTATGGGATATGGCATCTTTATCATACCTACTCTCCACATTTATGATGGCGGCTACTAGGTGAGGATCTACATCGAATTGCTTAGAATATTTGCCTATTATCCATTGATAGCTTATGGGGTAGTTGATGCTAAAATATACAAACATGGCAAATATGGTTATTCCAATTATTACTAAAATGATCAACAATATCTTTAATAATCTATTTATTCTCCATACCACATCCAACCCTCCAGAGAATTATACTATGTCATCCATTATTTTATTCATCTGTTTATTGAGCATATCCAAATCTCCTCTATTATCTATTATTCTAGTGGCATACTTCCTTTTGAGCTCTATGGGGATCTGAGATCTAATCTTATTTATGGCCTCAGTCCTGCCTATGGCATCTCTTTTCATCAGCCTTTCCAATTGAGTGGATTCATCCGTATATACCAGCCATATCTCATCCAACTGGATTCCCCTCTCCCCGATTTCATCTATGGTCTCAATCAATAGGGGTATATCTAGAAATAGTATATCCACCCCACTTCTATGTTCCTCAATCAACTCCTTTATCCTATGGAATATGTGGGGGTGAACTATGCGGTTTAGCTTTTCTCGATATTTAGGGTCACTAAATATTATACTGCCTAGCCTATTTCTATCGATGGATCCATCCTTTGCCAATATATCCTGGCCAAAGAAGTCTACCACTTCCTTATAGGCAAGTCTCCCTTTCTCCATTACCTCCCTAGCTATTGTGTCTCCATCGATTACCACATAGCCAGCCTTTTTGATTATATTGCTAACGGTGGACTTCCCCGTAGCTATTCCTCCAGTTATCCCAATAATTTTTGTATTATTAAGTTTCATACCAGCTGTCTCCTACCTCGATATCCACTTTTAAAGGAATATCCAACTTAATGGATCCTTCCATTATATCTTGCATCAGTTCCTTTACCTCTTCCACCTCGTCTTTATGGGCCTCTATTATCAACTCGTCGTGAACCTGAAGTATCAATTTGGATTTAAGCCCTCTATCCTCCAGCTCCCGGAATACCCTTACCATTGCAACCTTTATTATATCTGCAGCACTTCCCTGTATAGGGGTGTTTAAGGCTATCCGCCTACCAAAGGAGCGAACATTATAGTTTTTAGATTTAAGCTCTGGCACATATCTTCTCCTGTGAAATATGGTTTCCACGTATCCTTGCTCTTTCCCCAGCTTCACTATATCCTCCATATACTTTCTAACCATATTGTAGTTTTCCAAATACTTATCTATATATTCCTTGGCTTCCTTTCTAGGTATGTTTAGATCCCTGGATAATCCATAGTCACTTATTCCATATATTATCCCAAAGTTGACCGCCTTGGCTCTATCCCGCATCAACGGAGTCATCTCTTCCTCCGGAATGTGAAATACCTGGGAGGCCGTCCTGGTATGGATATCCAAATCCTTATGGAATGCTTCCATAAGCTTTGGATCCTGGGATATATGAGCTAGTACCCTAAGCTCTATCTGGGAATAGTCTCCATCTACTAGCACATAGCCTTTATCGGGCACAAAAGCCTTGCGGATCTTCCTTCCCTCCTCAGTCCTTATAGGTATGTTTTGAAGATTTGGCTCAGTGCTGCTAATCCTGCCAGTGCTGGTTATGGTCTGATTAAAAGTGGAGTGGATCCTGTGGTCCTTTTCGTCCACCAAATTTAACAATCCGTCTATATAGGTGGATTTGAGCTTCATCAACTGTCTGTATTTAAGGATCTTCTCTATTATATCGTGCTTTCCTCTTAACTTATCCAATACCTCTGCATCGGTGGAATAGCCGGTCTTAGTCCTCTTTATCACTGGGAGCTTCAATTTATCAAATAGTATTTCCCCGATCTGCTTGGGAGAATTTATATTGAATTCCTCCCCTGCTAATTGAAATATCCCTTGGGTTAGGTCATCCAATCGCTTTTGAAATTCGTCCCCTAGCTGCTTCAATACCTCCAAATCCACCCTGAACCCGTGATGCTCCATATGGGCTAATACCTTTGCCAGTGGAAGCTCGATTTCATAAAATAGTTCATCCATCTGTTGCTCTTCTATTAGCTTTCCTATAGGCTTTATTAGCCTCTGTATTAGATCCACCGTCATAGCGATGTATTTGGCCCTGGTCTCTAAAGGTAGGTCCCTATAGCTTTTTCTCTTTCTACCCTTCCCCAATACCTCTTCTATGTCCATCCCATATATATCTAGATACTCATGTCCCAGTTCATCTATGCTGTAGTTGGATTGGGCTGGATTCAATATATATTGTCCTATCATGGTATCGAATCCAATGCCCCTTATATCTATATTAAGCGATAATAGCCCAAATATGTCCATTTTTACCATGTGGCCATATTTTTTAATATCCTCCGATTCAAAATACTCCTTGAACTTCTGGGCAAATATCTCTAGGGCGTTTTTAGAATAGTCTATATAATAGGGATCATCATCCCCCACCTTTATCCCCACACCAAGTATATCGCTACCTATATATTGGTCGTCTTCAAATAGGAATTTAAATGCAAAGCTTCCTTCCGTTTCTATTCTCTTTACAATCCCTTCATAATCATTCCCTTCAACTATCTTATATTTCACGTTATAATCCGCATCCCCTACCTCCATCTCCTGGGAAGGTATCTTGGATAGAAGGCTTCTAAATTCAAAGCCCTCGTATAATTTTGCAAGCCTTTCCCAATTTGGCTCCCTAACCCTTACATCCTCTAGGGATATATCTATGGGAGCATTTCTCACTATCTTTCCCAATTTTCTACTGAGAAATGCAATGGCTTTATTCTCTATTAGGGATTCCTTAGTCTTTTTACCTCTTACATCCTCTATATTTTCATACAGGTTTTCCATGCTTCCAAATTGCTTTAAAAACTTTATCCCAGTTTTCTCTCCAATGCCAGGAACCCCTGGGATATTGTCGGAACTATCCCCCATTAGCCCCTTGAGATCGATGAATTGCTCTGGGGTTATTCCATATTCCTCAACTATCCTATTTTTATCGTATTCCTCCAGCTCAGTGATGCCCTTCCTCGTTATCAATACCTTGGTTTTATCCGAAGATAATTGCAAGTAATCCCTATCCCCTGTTACCAATATGACCTCCACGCCCTCCTCTTCTCCAATTCGGGATAAGGTACCTGCTATATCATCGGCCTCGTATCCATCCATCTCCAACTGGGCTATATTCATAGCAGATAGTATCTCCTTTAAGACTGGAAACTGCTGAGCTAGCTCATCTGGTGTGGAGTCCCTATGGGCCTTATATTGATCATATGCTTCATGCCTAAAGGTGGGCCCCTTCTTATCAAAGGCTACACAGAGATAATCCGCTTCATATTCTTCCTGTATTCTATATAGCATAGTTAAAAATCCATATACTCCATTGGTATATATTCCATCCTTTGTAGATAGCAAGGGTAATGCATAAAAAGCTCTATGTAACAGGCTATTGCCATCTATTATCATGAATCTATCCCTTTTTTTCTTATCCATATAAACCACTCCTCTATGGTAAAAACTATATTTTCGTCATAAGTGAAATGCGCATACGTATAATCCTTAGTATACCTCATATATGGCTTTCATTCCAGTAGCCAATATTCTATAACATGGATAGAAGGATAGTGTCAAGGAAATTGTGAAAAATTATTCTATCCATGTTATAGAATATTGGCTACTGGAATGAAAGCCATATATGAGGTATACTAAGGATTATACGTATGCGC